>NZ_CALIAA010000130.1 GCF_938040765.1 uncultured Fretibacterium sp. | reverse complement strand
GGGGCCACAAAACGCAGCATCCTTCCATACCCGAAACGGTCGGACAGCTGAATCCTCACAATGACGGCTCTCCTGGTTGAAGCGGCCTGCGAGGCCCCTTCAACGGAAGTACTCGAACAGATAGCCCAGGGAGATGCCCTCGATCCGGGCCTGGCGGAAGCGGTCGTAGAGGCGCCGCTTTCCCTCCTCGAGCGCGGGGGAACGGATGCCCGTACGGATGGAGACGGAGGCCTCGATGTAGGCGGCCAGTTTGTCGCATATCTCGATGATGTGTCCATCCATGGGATTGTAGCAGTCCCGGTCCAGCTCCCGGGGGATGTCCCCGGCGTACCGCTGCACGGGGTCGATCTGCCCCTCCTGCCAGGTCTTGTTCGTGAACTCCTCCTCCGTGTACCAGCGCAGCTCCCGGTGCCACCCCTCGGGCAGGAGGGGGAAGATGCGCTCCTCCATCGCCTCCCTCTCGTAGCGTCGGATCATCTCGTCAAGCCCCTCGACGGACGCCTTGACGGGGGAGATGATGTCCCGCGTCAGAACCTCGGGAATGTCGTGGAAGAGCCCCCCGAAGAAGTTGTTGTAGAGACGTCTGGGACAGACCCCGACCTCGTGCGAGACCATCCAGGACACGAGAGCGACGAAGAGGAGGTGCCCCAGGACCGAGGTCTGCGGGGTCCGCGGGGTCTGAGCCCAGCGCCTCTGGAAGGTCAGCTGCCCCACCAGCGATATGAACCCCCAGAGCCTGGAGTCCGCGGGGCTCTCCAGGATCTCCCGCGCGGCGGGCAGGTCTATCCGGGAGATCTGCTCGTCGATCTCCCGCCGCGTCTGGTCCACGCCATACATGTCGGCGCTCCAGTGCAGGATGAAGCTAAACTCCCATTTGGTGGCGATGTAATGCGCCGCGCGCAGGATGCTCCGCTCCAGCCCCTCGGGTTCCGCACGGTGATAGGCGCGGAAGCGCCGGGCCACCTCGGGCGAGAAGGCCGTCAGATCGGGCTCCAGCTTCTTGCAGACCCACTCCCCCATCTGCTCGCGCGTGGCGCGGTCCTGCATCAGCTTGTGGAACACGGGAGGACGGATGTCCGTGACGACGACGCGGTACAGGAACTCGAAGATCCCTCCCTCGATCAGGGCGTTCCAGTCCACGGCACGCCCCGCATCCTCCTCGGCCCTGCCCAAGACCCAGGCGGCGACCATCTTGTGGGCCTGCTTGCCCAGCTCAGTGAAGACGGCCGGATGCGGATGGTCGTTCCATCGCTCGATGCTCGCAGCCGCAAAGATATGTTCCAGGAGCGGGCGCGTGATCATGCCCGCGCCTCCGCCCCCGCCTCGTGGATCTGGCGGACGATGCGGGCCGCCAGATAGCCGGCGCTCAGGCCGTTATCGATATTCACGACGCTCACACCCATGGCGCAGGAGTTCAACATGGTCAGCAGCGGCGCGATTCCACCCAGGTTGGCCCCATAGCCCGTGCTGGTGGGCACGGCGACCACCGGGCAGCTCACCAGCCCCGCGACGACCGTCGGAAGGGCCCCCTCCATCCCCGCGACGGCGACGATGGCACGGGCCGACCGCAGTGAGTCCAGGTGGGCCAGCAGACGGTGCAGGCCCGCGACCCCCACGTCGTAGAGACGCATCACGTCGCAGCCCATGTACTCGGCGGTCAGAGCCGCCTCCTCCGCCACGGGCACGTCGCTGCTGCCCGCGGTGACGACGGCGACGCCCCGGCAATGGTCGGACGGCCTGCGCCTCAGCCCGGAGAGACGCGCCACGCCGTGGTGGACGGCATCCGGGAGCTCCGCGGCAATCACGGCGTGCTGCTCGGGCGTGATGCGCGAGAACAGCACGTTCTCGGAGCTCCCCGCAAACGCGCGGGCGATGGTCCGAAGCTGCTCGTCGCTCTTGCCGGGGCAGTAGACGATCTCGGAGAATCCGGTGCGCGCCGGACGGTCCGTGTCCAGCTTCACCTCCTCCCCCAGCCTGCTGAAGGCCCGCCCCGCCGCCGCCCGAAAAGGACCGTCGTCCCCAACCATCCGATCTCGCTCCGCGCCGTTCCGATGCTCATCCATACAGACAACCCCTCGCCGTAAAAACAAAAACGATAAAACTCGGGGCGTCGCCCCGAACCCCACCAAAGGGACTCGTCCCTTTGGAATCCCATTCCGTATAACACGTCCTCATCCCGCGGACGCCCGGCCCGGGTGAAGGGCCCGGTGGGCCTCCCCGACCAGCGTCCCGATATCGACGAAGAGCTCTCGGGGCTCCCGCGTCAGCCAGCAGAGAAACTCCATGTTCCCCTCGGGCCCCAGGATGGGGGACCAGGTCAGCCCCGCGACGAAGAACCGCGTACGCCGTACGATGAAGTCCGTCACCTCGTCCAGGACCGCGGCATGGACCGCGGGGTCCCGCACCACGCCGCCCCGCCCCAGACGCTCGCGGCCCGCCTCGAACTGAGGCTTGACGAGGACCAGGGCCGATCCGTCCGCGGACAGAAACGCGTCGATCGCCGGAAGGATGAGGGTCAGGGAGATGAAGGAGGCGTCGCAGACGGCGAGGCTGACCGGCTCGTCGAAGTCGGCGGAGGTCAGGTTCCGGGCGTTCGTCCGGTCCATGACGGCGACGCGTGGGTCGGAGGCCAGGCGCCAAAGCAGCTGGCCGTACCCGACGTCCACGGCGTAGACCCTCCGCGCGCCACGGTCCAAAAGGACGTCCGTGAACCCCCCGGTGGAGGCGCCGATATCGGCACAGACGCGGCCGTCCGCGTCCAGAGGAAAGACCTCGAAGGCCCTCAGCAGCTTGTGGGCGCCGCGGCTGGCCCAGCGCCGCCCCTCCTCCACCTCCAGACGGCACTCCGGGGACAGGGGGGTCCCAGCCTTGGTCACGACCGCGCCGTCGGCCCGAACCTTCCCGGCCATGATCAGCGCCTGGGCCCGGTTCCGCGTCTCGGCCAGGCCGCGGTCCACCAGCAGCTTGTCCAGGCGTTCCTTTCGGGGCATCCTCTCGGGCCGTACCCTCAGGCCGTGTGGGCCCGCACGGGGAGGACGGACCGGCACTCCGAAAGGATGTTCTCCGCCGTCAGGCCGTAGAGCTCCCTCTGTTCGGGGATCGTCGCGTGCGAGACGCAGACGTCGGGGACCCCGAAGCGCCGCAGGAGCGTCGGGTGCCCGCCCTCCGCGATCCTCGCCGCTACCGCCTCGCCGACCCCGCCGTCAAGATAGTTCTCCTCCGCCACCGCCACCATCGGATAGCGCTTCAGGGCCTCGTCCAGGAACTCCGCGTCCAGCGGCTTGAGCCGCCGGATATCGAACACGGCGGGCTCGGAGAGCCCCGAGGCCCGGGCCCGCTCGTGGACGTCCAGAAGGATGTGAACGGCGACGCCGTGCCCCATGAGGGCCCAGCCCGTGCCGCTGCGGAGCTGCACCGTCCCCAGCGGTTCCCGTCCGGAGAAGAGGTCGTTCCGGATGGGCAGGGAGCCGCGCGGGTAGCGGATGAGGGTGGGGCCGCTCCGGCTCGCGGCGTGGGCCATCATCTGGCGCAGGGAAGCCTCGTCGGAGGGGGCGTACACCTCCAGATTCGGGATGGCGCGGGACCAGGAAACGTCGAGCAGCCCCTGGTGCGTGTCCCCGTCCGATCCCACCAGCCCGGCGCGGTCGACCATGAGGACGACCGGCAGGTCCTGGAGGGCGATGTCGTGGGTCAGCTGGTCCATGGCGCGCTGGAGGAAGGTGGAGTAGATGAAGACCCAGGGCCTCATCCCCCCGGCGGCCATCCCCGCGGCCAGGGTCAGCATGTGGCTCTCGGCGATCCCGACGTCGAAAAAACGATCGGGGAACTCGGAGCGGAAGTGCTCCAGCTTCACGCCCGTCGCCATGGCGGCGGTGAGGCAGACGATGCGCGGATCGGCCTTCGCCAGCTGCTCCGTCACGGAGGACGCGGCCTCGCTCCAGGTCCGCGCCTTGGGGCGCTCCGACTCGGAACGGGGCGACATTTGATGGTACTTCGTGGGGTTCTCCTCGGCCTCGGGCATCCCCCTGCCCTTGACCGTGTTGAAGTGAAGGAGGACGGGACGGTCGTAGCCCTTGGCCAGCTCGAAGATCATCTCGCAGGCCTGGATGTCGTGCCCGTCGAAGGGGCCCCAGTAGTTGATGTCCAGGTCATCGAAGATGTTGGCGGGCTTCACCAGGGCCTTGATCTGGTCGTGGATGCCCTCGAGGCGGCGCTGAAGGGCCTCCCCGGCGGGCAGCGCCCGGCAGCACTCCTTGATGGCCGCCTTGATCCGGTTGTAGGACGTGCTGGCCGAGAGACGCGCCAGCATGGTGGCGAACCCTCCGACGCGGGGGCTGATGGAGTGCTTGTTGTCGTTCAGAACGATGATGAGGCGGGTCTTGGTCTCCTTGACGTGGTTCAGGGCCTCGAAGGCCAGTCCGTTGATGAGCGCGGCGTCGCCGGTGAAGGCCACGACGTGGTGGTCCTGCCCCAGCAGGTCGCGCGCCTTGGCGTAGCCGAGGGCCGCGGAGACGGACGTGCTGCTGTGCCCCGTGTTGAAGTGGTCGCAGGGGCTCTCGGAACGGCGGGGGAAGCCGCAGATCCCGTCCTTGAGGCGGAGCGTGTCGAAGCGGTCCGCCCGGTCCGTGAGGAGCTTGTAGGGGTAGACCTGGTGCCCCACGTCGAAGACGATGCGGTCGTGAAGCGGATCGAACCTCCGCAGCAGCGCCATGGTCAGCTCCACGGCGCCCAGCGAGGAGCCCAGGTGCCCGCCGTTCTCCCTCACCGTCTCGATGATGCGCTCGCGGACCTCCCCGGCCAGGATGGGAAGGTCCCCGGGCGCGATGCGCAGAAGGTCCTCGCGCCGGAACCCCGCAGTCAGAAATTTCATGTCGTTGTGCGTCTCCAAAGTCGTTTTTGCCGCCGGGAAGTCCCCAGGCGGTCCGACGGCATGAGTTCATTATAAGGACGTGCGGATTGAACGAAGGAGGGTACTTTAACGTAAAATACAAAGGGATCGCCCGGACGCGAACGGACTATAATACTAGAGATACGGGGGCACGGGTGGGCCCCGCACTCCGCCGGAAGCCGTTTTTTCGAGAAACATGTTCCTGAAAAATATAGAGATGGAGGGACGGTCATGAATCGGAAGGGCAACGTTTACGTCTCGCGGCTGCTGCCGCATCCGGTCATGGAGAAACTGAAGGAGATCTGCGACTTCAAGGTCAACGCCGAGCCGCGCCCGGCGACGCGGGAGGAGCTGCTCCGGGGGGTGCGCGGACGGGACGCCGTGCTGTGCCTCCTGAACGACCGCATCGACGCGGAGGTCTTCGACGCGGCGGGACCGCAGTGCCGCCTGTTCGCCAACTACGGGGTGGGCTACAACAACATCGACGTTCCCGAGGCGCGAAAACGGGGGGTCTGGGTGACGAACACGCCGGACGTCCTGAACGATGCGACGGCGGACATGGCCTGGGCCCTTCTCTTTGCGGCGGCGCGGCGCGTGGCGGAGGGAGACCGGCTGATGCGCTCCGGGACCTTCAGCTGGCAGCCCGAGTTCATGCTGGGCGCCGACATCACGGGCCGGACCCTGGGCGTGGTCGGCGCGGGACGCATCGGACGGAACTTCGCGCTCAAGAGCCGCGGGTTCGGCATGAAGGTCCTGTACTCGGGGCGCCGCCCCTCCCCGGAGTTCGAGGCGGAGACGGGCGGACGCTTCGCCGCGCTGGACGAGCTTCTGAGGGATTCGGATTTCGTCTCCATTCACGTTCCCCTGACGCCCGAGACGCATCATCTGATCGGGGAGCGCGAACTGGGGCTCATGAAGCCCAGTGCGATCCTGATCAACACGTCGCGCGGACCGGTCGTCGACGAGAAGGCCCTCGCCAGGGCACTGGAGGCCCGCACGATCCGGGGCGCGGGGCTCGACGTGTTCGAGAACGAGCCGAACCCCGAACCGGGGCTGAAGGCTCTGGACAACGTGGTCATGACGCCCCATATCGGCAGCGCCACCGTGGAGACGCGCACCAACATGGGGCTCGTCGTGGTCCGGAACATCGCCGCGGCGCTCGAGGGCAGGGAACCGCCGAACCTGGTGAGGGGCTGACGCCGTCTCGTCCGCATGAACCGGGAAACGCCGTACCATGGGAGCCCGGGCCGGTAAAATATCCGCTAAACATAAAGATCGACAGGCTGAAAGGATTGATGGTTCCAAAATGACGATTCGCAAGAAGCTCTACCTGATGCTCTTCTTCGTCCTGTTCGTGATCGCCGCCATGACGGCCATCACCTATTTCCGGGGCAGATCGGCCATCGTGAACCTGGTGGACGCCGCGGGGATGGATACCGTCAGGGCATCCGCCAAGGCCATCGACGAACGCTTCGACACCGCCTTCTCCGTCCTCGACACCTGTGCCGAGGTCGTGCAGCAGAACTGGGTGCAAAAGGGCGTCGACGAGGAGGGAAGCATCGAGGACTTCCTGAAGGGGCTTTTACAGGTCGGCCGGTCGCACGGGCTCAGGGCGCTTTATTTCGGTCTGGAGTCCACGGGGAGGATGTCGGACGCCAGCGCCTGGCAGGAGCCCGAGGGCTACGATGCCCGAACCCGGGACTGGTACCGGAAGGCCGTCGAGGGCAAGGGCAGGGTCGTGCTCTCCGATCCCTATGTCGACGATGAGGTTCAGGACACGGTCCTCTCGGTGTCGAGGGCCGTTTACGACGACGGCGGCAGGCTGCTGGGCGTCATGGGCGGCGATATCCTTCTGGACGGGCTCCACGATCTCGTGAACCACCTCCAGATCCTCGACAGGGGGTACGGATTCCTTCTGCTGAAGAGCGGTCTGATGCTGTCCGGTCCCCATCCGGAGGACATCATGAAGGTCGACATGACCACCGATCCCCAGATCCCCGAGGCCCTCAGGGAGGCAGCGCAGAGGATGATCCGCGGAGAGACGGGTGCACAGGAGTACGTTTACGGCGGCATGGAGACCAAGGCGTTCTTCACCCCCACCGGGACGGGTTTTTTCCTGGCCGTCGCCTATCCCGCAAGTGAGATCCGGACCCGCGTCAGCTCTCTCACGTTCCTTCTTGTCGTCATCGCCGCCGTGGCCCTCGTCGTCATCGGCCTCGTCATCCTGCTCGTCAACCGCGGCCTGACCCGCAGCGTACGCGGTATCCAGGACTCCACCGAACGCCTGGGCGCCGGAGACCTCACCGTCCGCTACGACGACTCCGGCAGGGACGAGCTGGCCCACGTCGCCCGGAAGCTGAACTCCACCGTCGCCTCCCTGAGGGAGAGCATGACGGACATCCGCTCCGCGGCAAACGACACGGCCCGCCAGTCCGAGACGCTCGCGGCCCTGTCGGAGGAGACGCTCGCCTCCATGGAGGAGGTCTCCGCCTCGATGGAGCGCATCCTGCACATGATGGAGGACAACGCCTCGGCGCTCCAGGCCGCGAACGACTCCATCGAGGAGATCGCATCGGGAGCCCAGGCGTCCGCTCAGGCCGCCACGAACGGGGCCGAGGGGGCGGCACAGGTCACGGAGAAGTCCGAGAGCTCCTTCAGGGAATTGAACGAGGCCCTCGAGAACATCCGAAACGCCGGGGAGGTCTCCGTCCAGAGCATCCGGCGGCTGCGCGGTCTGGAGGAATCCGTGGAGTCCATCGCGGGGTTCGTGTCCACCATCACCTCCATCGCCGACCAGACGAACCTGCTGGCGCTGAACGCGGCGATCGAGGCGGCGCGTGCGGGCGAGGCCGGGCGCGGGTTCGCCGTGGTGGCCGAGGAGGTGCGCAAGCTGGCCGAGGAGTCGGCACGGGCGGCCTCGCAGGTCAACAGCCTCATCACGGAGCTCCAGGAGAGCTCCGGAAGTTCGATCGAGGCGACGGAGAGGACCGGCACGCTGCTGAGCGAGACGACGAAGAAGACCGTCGAGACGCAGAAGAAGCTCGACGACGCGCTCAGGGCTCTGGGCAGGCTGACGGAGTCGATCCAGAGCATAGCGGCGGTGTCGGAGGAACAGGCGGCGTCCAGCTCGGAGATGAGCCATTCCATCCAGCGCGTGGCGGAGACGACGGACCGGACGGTGGCCTCCGGCCAGAGCGTGGGGACCGCTACGAGGGAGACGACGCAGGCGGCGGAGTCGATCGCGGGCGAGGCGCAGCGCATGGCGGAGACGTCCGAGAAGCTCCAGAGCATCGTCGGGCGCTTCGTCCTCGACGCGGGAGGGACGGGCATCCTCCCCGCGAAGGAATAAAGGCGACGATGAAGCAGAACGTGGGCTCGGACCGGGAAATCCTGTTCTTCCTCATCGCGGATACGTGCCCGATCCCGCTCGGGGCTCTCGAAATTCCGGGGGTGCGACCATGGAGTTTCGACAAGAGGGGTTTCAGGAATGGGGAAAGACCAGTTTTCGTATCAGATCTTTTTTGAAAGGGTATTCAACCCCATCGCCCTTTATCATGTCGAGGGCGATGTTCGAAGCGTCCTGAGCGCCGACAGGATCTTTTACGTCGACGTCAACCCGGCCTACGAGCGCGTGATGAGGGTGCGGAAGCGGGACATCGTAGGGCGCAACTTCCTCGACGTGTGGCCGAGGTCCGAGGCATGCTGGCCGAGGATCATCGTCGACTGCATCCGGCTGGGGCACACGGTGCACTGCGAGGGCGAGAGCCGCGACGCCGGCAGCTACCTCGAGGCGATCGCCTTTCCTCTGCCGCGGAGGCGGGCCGCGGTGATCTTCATGGACAAGACGGACTGGAAGCTCTCGAACGACGCGCTCAAGGACAAGCAGGAGGAGCTGCGCGCGCTGGCCGCCCAGCTGACGCTCAGCGAGGAGAACACGCGGCGGGCGATCGCCGCGGACATCCACGACCGCATCGGCTACGAGCTCGTCGCACAGCTCAAGACGCTCCGCAGGCTCATGGAGGACGACCTGGCGCCCTCCGTCCGCAGGGAGATCGAACGCCTGGCGGCGGCGGCGGAACGGCTCATCTCCCAGAGCCGCAGCCTGATCTTCGAGCTGAGCCCGCCCGTCCTCAAGGAGGTGGGGCTCAACCCGGCGCTCGAGGCGCTGGCGAAGTCCCTGCTGGAGCCTCAGGGCATCGAATGGGGCCTGCGCTCCCGCGGCACCATCGGGGAGTTCAATGCCGACGACGCCATCTGCATCATCCTCTACCGCATGACGCGCGAGCTGATGCTCAACGCGATCAAGCACTCCGGGGCAAGCCGGGTCACCATCATCGTCAACCGCGGTCCCGGCAGGATCATGGTCGCCGTCGAGGACGACGGACACGGGTTCGACCCCGCCTTCAGCCTGGAGGACGCCGCGCTCGCCAGGGCCGCCAAGGGCTTCGGGCTCTTCAGCATCCGCGAACGCCTTCAGGCCATCGGCGGCAGCGTCCGGATCGTGTCCGTCCCGGGCGAGGGGGCGACGGTGGCGATGTCCTGCCCCCTGAAGCTGAGGGAGGGGGAGTTCAAATGAGCATCCGCGTACTCCTTGCCGACGATCACGAGCTTTTCCTGGAGGGGCTGAAGGAGCTGATCCTCAAGGCGCCGGGCATCGAGCTGGCAGGGCAGGCCCGGGACGGGCTGGAGGCGCTGGAACAGACGGCCCTGATGGAACCGGACGTCGTCCTGATGGACATGACCATGCCGCGCCTCAACGGGATACAGGCGACCCGACAGATCGCCGAGAAGTTTCCCGGGATCAGGGTGCTGGTCCTGTCCATGCACGGCGACCGCGAGCTCGTCGTGGAGAGCCTCAAGGCGGGAGCCCGAGGCTACATCCTCAAAGAATGCACCTCCGACGAGCTCTACACGGCCATCCGCGCCGTCGTGGCCGGGCAATACTACCTGACCCCATCCGTGCTGCCCGCCTTGATCGAGGACTACCTGCGCCTGCTGCAGGCGGAGGCGAAGTCGTCCGCCTCTCCCCTGTCGGACCGCGAACAGGACGTCCTGAAGCTCCTCGTCAAAGGGCTGAACGCCAAGCAGATCGCCGCGCGGCTCGACATCAGCAAGAACACCGTCGACACGCACCGGCGCCGCATCATGGACAAGGTGGGCTGCAACAGCATGGCCGAGCTGACCCGCTACGCGATCCGCGAGGGGTACCTCGACCTGAGCTGAGGGCGTCCGTTTTTCCCGTCGCAGAGCATCGGGGTCACCGGTTGCAAGAGCTCAAAGGGGCGCCGATCCAAGATCGGCACCACCCTACAGGCCGTAGATTTCCTCCTGCTCTATCACCTCTATCCCGTTTCGGGCAAGGAGCTCCGCCGCCCTCGGGATGCAGTCGTCGGCGACGCGGAAGACCATGTACGCGCCCTGATTTCTGCGCGTGGTGAAGGCATAGCTGTACTCGAGGTTGATCTCGGCGTCCCTCAGTATCTCGAGGATGCGATAGAGCGCCCCCGGCTCGTCGGATACCGCCACCGCGAGCACCGGGGTCACCGCCGAGATGAACCCGGCCTCGGCCAGCACGCGCTGCGCCTTGTCGGGGTCGCTGACGATCGTGCGAAGAACGCCGAAGTCGGCCGCCTCCGCAAGAGAAAGAGCCCGCATGTCGATCCCGCTGCCGCGCAGAAGGTCGACGAACTCCGCCAGCTTGCCCGGCCTGTTCTCCAGAAAGACGGAAATCTGTTTGGCCGTCATTGTCCTTTCCCCCTTCACGATGTTCTCCTCCCTGATCTAATAGAGTTTTCGTCTGTCTATGATGCGCTTTGCCTTGCCCTCGCTGCGCTCGATGCTCTTCGGCGAGACGAGTCGCACCCTCGCGTAGATTCCAAGGAAGCCCCGCAGCGCGTTCACGAGCTTTTTTTCGTGCGCCGATATCTCGCCCAGCGTGTCGCTGAACATCTCCCGGCTCATCTCGACGTTGATCTCGAGCGTGTCGGTGTTGTTGACGCGGTCCACGATGAGCTGGTAGTTCGGCAGGTAGCCGTTGTTGATCAACACCGTTTCGATCTGCGACGGGAACACGTTGACGCCCTTGATGATGAGCATGTCGTCGCTGCGCCCCATCGGCTTCGCCATCCGCACGTGGGTGCGCCCGCAGGGGCATTTTTCATGCGAAAGCATGCAGATGTCGCGCGTCCGATAGCGAATCATCGGGAACGCCTCCTTGTTGAGCGACGTGAAGACCAGCTCGCCCTTCTCGCCGTCCGGCATCGCCTCGCCCGTATCCGGGTCGACGATCTCCGCGATGAACTGGTCCTCGCAGACGTGCATGCCGCGCTGCGCCTCGCATTCATAGCCGACGCCCGGGCCCTCGAGCTCGGTCAGGCCATAGATGTCATAGGCCTTGATGCCGAGCTTCTCCTCGATGTCATGGCGCATCTCCTCGCTCCAGGCCTCCGCTCCGAAGATGCCGGCCTTCAGCTTGATAGTCCCCTTCAGCCCTCTCTCGACGACCGTCTCGCCGAGGTACGCGGCGTAGGACGGAGTGCAGCAGAGGATCGTCGTTCCGAGATCCTGCATGAACTGGATCTGACGGTCGGTCGAGCCGGAGGACATGGGCAGCGTCAGCGAGCCGAGCTTGTGCGCGCCGCCGTGGAGCCCCGCGCCGCCGGTAAAGAGCCCGTAGCCGTAGGAGACCTGCACGACGTCGTCCCTCGTTCCGCCGGCCGCGGCGAGGGCACGCGCGCAGCAGTCCTCCCACGCGTCGATGTCGTGCCGGGTGTAGAACGCGATGACGCGCTTGCCGGTGGTGCCGCTCGTCGAATGGACGCGCACGCACTCGGAGAGCGGACGGCAGAGCAGCCCGTAAGGATAAGCCTCGCGCAGGTCGTCCTTCGAGACGAAGGGCAGCTTATGGAGGTCCTCGACGCCGTTGATGGCGGAGGGATCCACCCCGTGCCTCCTCATCTTTTCCCGGTAGTACCCGGAGTTCTCGTAGGCGTTTCTGACGCTTCTGACGAGACCCTCGCTCTGCCACCTCGAGATCTCCTCGCGCGGAGCGCATTCGACCGCTTTCCTGTAATAGTTCTTTCCCATTGGCACCCTTTCCTTTCAGGAATCCGTTTCGACTCGTTTCGCCCGTCCAAAGGCCGCACGCACAAAAAAACAGGGCTCGCTCGGAAGGCGGACCCTGCTTCAAAGGAATATACGCGGCGCGTGAATTCTAACGATTGCGAATCATGCATCCCCCGCGCAGATCCCCTGAAGAGGATCCGCGCCGGTAAAGGAGAACGCTCCGGCGCGACGACCGTGCGATGAAACCGTATCGAATGCTGCCATAACGTCCCCTCCTTTACGATGAACGCGCCTCGCGCTTGTCAATACAAGGGATTCTAGTGCCTTTTTTCGAAAAAGTCAACCTCACGGCCGACGCCAACCTTCTCTCTTCCTGTCACGTTTTTTACTACCCGCGCCCTAACGTTTTTCGTTATGGCGTTCGATCCCCTCCTTTTCCTATAATGATTTGTACGGATTTCTATCCCAATATCCAAGGAGTGATCACGGCATGAGACTTGAGATTGGAGCCTTCCACGTCAAGGACATCAGGTTCGGCGACAAGACGGGCTACAGCAAGGGTATCCTCACCGTCAACAAAGAGGAGCTCCTGAAGGTCGTGAAGGAGGACGAGCACATCACGACCGCGGACCTCCGCATCGTGCACCCCGGCGACGAGGTCGTGCTCTGCCCCGTCAAGGAGGCGCTCGAGATGCGCTGCAAGGTATCCGGCGGACACGGGATCTTCCCCGGGGTCCTGTCCGAGATGGAGATAGCCGGTTCCGGCCGCACGCACTGCCTGCAGGACTGCTCGCTGATCGTCGTGGGCGAGCACGCCGGCGGATTTCAGGACGGCCTGATCGCCATGGGCGGCCAGTATCAGCACCACACCATCTTCGGGGACATGCCGAACCTCGTCCTGGTCGCGGACACGGACGAGGAGTTCGAGCGCAGGGAGCAGCAGAAGAAGAACCGTGCGCTCCGCTGGGCGGGCATGAGGCTGGCCGAGTACGTCGGCCAGTGCGTCAGGGACCTCGAGCCCGAGAATCTCGAGGTCTACGACCTGCCCGCCATCCCCGACCGCAGCGACGCCGTCAAGGCCCTGCCCGGCGTGCTCTACGTGCTCCAGCCCCAGACCCAGATGGAGGCCATGGGCTACAACACCCTGATCTACGGCTGGGACGGCAACCACATCCTGCCCACCCTGATGCACCCCAACGAGCTGCTCGACGGCTGCGTGGTGTCCGGCAGCTTCATGCCCTCGTCCTCGAAGATCTCGACCTACGAGTTCGCCGTCAACCCGATGCTCAAGAGGCTCTACGCCGAGCACGGCAAGTCGATCAACTTCCTGGGCGTTTTGATGTCCACGCTGAACGTCAAGATGGACGAGAAGGTGCGCTGCGTCAAGATGGCGGGGGAGATCGCGGTCAACCTCGGCGCGAAGGGCGCGGTCGTCGTGGAGGAGGGCTACGGCAACCCCGACGTGGACTACACCGCCATGCTGGTGGAGCTCGAGAGGCTGGGAATCAAGACGGTCGGGCTCTCCGACGAGTGCACGGGCCGCGACGGCGCGTCCCAGCCGCTGGTGTCCATGAACCCCGCCACCGACGCCCTGGTCACCACCGGAAACGTCTCCCAGATGTACACGTTCCCCAGGATGGAGGTCATCGGCGAGCTGGAGGCCCTGGCCCGCGACGGCAACAGCGGAGGCTGGGAGGGCTGCATCAATCCCGACGGCTCCTTCGTCATGGAGAACAACGGGATGTTCTGCGCCAACCACATCAGCGGCTACTCCAGAAGAACCTGCGCCGACTTTTAACCGTTCAGCGAGGAGGGACAGGAAATGAAGGCAATCCACTATATCAACCAGTTCTTCGGTCAGGTCGGCGGCGAGGACGCCGCGGACGCCAAACCGGTCTTCCACGATCAGCTCATCGGCTGTTCCGTGATGCTGAACGGGATGATGCCGGACATCGAGGTCACCAACACGATCACCTGCGGCGACAACTACGTCACCAACCACACCAAGGAGGCTCTGCAGGAGATCCTGGCCTGGCTCGACACCAGGGAGTTCGACATCTTCTTCGCCGGCCCCGCGTTCATGGCCGGGCGCTACGGCGTGGGCTGCGGGCTGGTCTGCAAGGCGGTGGCCGAGAAGTACGGCGTGCCGGTCATCACCTCGATGAACGAGGAGAACCCCGGCGTCGAGGAATACAAGGCCGTCTCCTACATTTTCAAGGGCGGCCGCAAGGCGACCTTCATGAAGGACGACCTCACCCTGATGGCCAAGTTCGCCCAGAAGATCGCCAGGGGCGAGCCCCTGCTGCCCGCGGCGCAGGAGGGCTACTTCCCGCGCGGCGTCCGCGCCGAGATTCCGCAGCCCGACGGCCGCATGGCCGCCGACCGCGTCATCGACATGCTGGTGAAGAAGCTGAACGGAGAGCCCTTCCAGACTGAGCTCGTCATCCCCAAGATGGAGAGGATCCCGCCCGCGGCGCCCGTCGTCGACCTGAGCAAGGCCACCATCGCGCTGGTCTCCTCGAGCGGCGTCGTCCCGGTGGACAACCCCGACCGCATCCAGAGCGCCTCCGCCCAGAAGTGGGGCAAGTACGACATCTCGAAGCTCGACTCCCTGCCCGAGGGCGTGTTCAAGACCATCCACGCCGGCTTCGACCCCGCGGCCATGTGCGCGGTGCCCGACCGCGGCATCCCCGTCGACGCGATGCGCTATTTCGAGAAGCAGGGCAAGATCGGTAAGCTCTACGACTACTACTACGTCACCGTCGGCACGGGCACGACTCAGGCCTTCGCCGCCAAGTTCGGCAGGGAGATAGCCCAGGAGCTGCACAACGCCAAGGTCGACGCCGTGGTCCTCACCTCGACCTGAGGCACCTGCACTCGTTGCGGTGCAACGATGGCAAGGGAAATCGAGCGCACGGGCATCCCGGTGGTCGTGATGTGCAACCTCATCGACGTCGCCAAGACGGTGGGCGCGAACCGCATGGTCCAGACCGTCTCCGTCCCCTATCCCCTCGGGGACCCGGAGCTGAGCAAGGAGGCCGAGTGGCAGCTGCGCACCAGCCGCGTCGGGGCCGCCCTCGACTCCCTCGCGACGCCGGTGGAGGCCCCCACGGTCTTCCCGTCCAAGTTCTAAGGAAACGCTGATTTAATCCCTGACGCCTCCCGGTGGTACCCCAGCTTGCCTGTTTTGAGGAGAGAGCTTGCCGGGGCCGCCGCTATCAGGATAGCGGCGTGGGGGCTTGGGGG
>NZ_CALIAA010000129.1 GCF_938040765.1 uncultured Fretibacterium sp. | reverse complement strand
TTTTTCATGTTCATACCCAATCGTCTCTGCAAAGGACCGAATGTCCGCAGGGGTCGGGAGGACAAGGGGCCCCCCGTTCCCCAGCTTCTCCTCTATCGAGCCCTCTCCAAAATCGACATCCCGTGCGGGACTGCGCGCAGATACTGATCGGGAGCGACGACGCTCGCACCCAGCCTGGCCGCGGCCAGCCATGGCCAGTGGGAGTTGAACATCATCCCACGGCCCACGGCCACCAGGTCGGCCTGCCCCGAGGCGACGGCGTGCTCCGCGAGCTCCGGGTCCGTGATCAGCCCCACGCCGACCACCGGCATGGAACAGGCGGAGCGGATGGACGCGGCCAGGGGAAGCTGGTAGCCGGGGTAAAGGGGGATGTCCTGCTTGGGCGAAAGCCCGCCGGAGGAGACGTGAATGTACCGGCACCCCCGAGCCTCCAGCTCGCGGGCATAAACGGAACACGACGCCACGTCCCAGCCGCCGGGAATCCAATCCGTCGCCGAGACGCGAATGCCCAGGACGACGGAGTCCGGAACCTCACGCCTCACGGCCTCGAATACGGAGAGCGGAAACGCCATGCGGGCCTCCGGAGACCCGCCCCACCGATCCTCCCTGACGTTGCTGAGGGGCGAAAGGAACTGATGCAGCAGATACCCGTGCGCGCTGTGGATCTCGATCAGGTCGAACCCCAGCCTGACGGCCCGCCGCGCTGCGGCGGCAAAGTCCTCTCGAATCCGATCCATATCGGACTCGGAGAGTTCCAGGGGCACAGGAGACTCCTCATCCCACGGCAGGGGCGACGGGGCGACGACGGGCCATCCGCCCTCGCCGGCCGCCGCGCTCTTTCCGCCCTGCCAGGGCGGCAGGGTCGATCCCTTCCTTCCCGCATGGGCCAGCTGGACGCCCAGCGCCGCGGAGCCATGGGCGCGAAGGACCTCGAGCAGGGCGTGGAGCGCCTCCTCCGTGTCGTCGGACCAAAGCCCCAGGTCGAAGGGGGAGATGCGCCCCTGAGGATTGACGGCCGTGGCCTCCAGGATCAAAAGCCCCGCCCCGGATCCGGCGAGAGCGCCGTAGTGAATGCGATGCCAGTCCGACGCCCTTCCCTCCACGGCGGAGTACTGGTCCATCGGCGGCACGACGATGCGATTGCGCAGGGTCAGCGAACCCAGCTGAAAGGGCGAGAAC
Organism: uncultured Fretibacterium sp.; assembly: GCF_938040765.1. Taxonomy (GTDB): domain Bacteria; phylum Synergistota; class Synergistia; order Synergistales; family Aminobacteriaceae; genus CAJPSE01. Next base: position 624 of record NZ_CALIAA010000129.1, on the reverse strand, counting down.
AGGCGGGACATGTGCATGCACCTCCAGAACGAAAAGACGCCCGCGCCGCACGGGACACGGAGCTTCGAATAAACCCGATGATCTCGGATAAGTATACCAAACCTTGCGGCACGGCACGGCTTCATGATACCCTTGCATCAGGCGGATATACGGCGCAGGTCCGTTTTGGATCTTTTGAGCCATCGGATTTTTATTGACGGAGGGGATCGGCATGAGCGGGAGCGACGAGAAACCGGTTACGCGGGCCAAGCGTTCGAACAACCTTTGGATGACGGAGGAGCAGACGGAGAACCTTCGGCTCTCGCTGAAGGTCTCGGACATCCTGCACCAGGAGCGGACCCCCTGGCAGGACATCTTGGTCGTGGAGACCCCGGAATACGGCAGGACCCTGATGCTGGACGGAGCCATCCAGCTCACGGAACGGGACGAGTTCTGCTACTCGGAGATGATGGCGCACGTTCCCATCTGCTCACATCCCGACCCCAGGCGGGTCCTGATCGTGGGCGGAGGGGACGGCGCCATCCTGCGCGAGGTCCTGAAACACCCCTGCATTGAGGTCTGCACGCTGATCGACATCGACGAGAAGGTTGTGGAGACCTCCAAACGCTGGCTCCCCTCCATAGG
>NZ_CALIAA010000128.1 GCF_938040765.1 uncultured Fretibacterium sp. | reverse complement strand
CATTGCGGCCGGAATCGTATACTGGTTGCTGATCGTTTGCGTGGACCTCATTCAAAAACAACTCGAGGTAAGAATTTACCGGTTTTTATAAAGGTGAGCCTTCATGCTTCAAGTGACGGGGTTGGAAAAAAGTTTTGGAAGCTTCAAGGTGCTGAAGGGCATTACCTTTCGGATTGACGATGGAGAGGTAGGGGCCATCATTGGCCCGTCCGGAACAGGCAAATCCACTTTGCTGAGATGCATCAATTTTATAGAAAAGCCCGACGGAGGAAGCATAAAGATAGGCGACCTGTCGGTTGATGCCGGCAGGTCGTCGGAAAGACAGATCCGAAGGCTGAGAAACAAGACCGCGATGGTCTTCCAAAACTATTGTCTGTTCAAGAATAAAACGGTTTTGGAAAACATCATGATGCCCCTGGTTTTGGTTCAGAAGAAAAAGAGAGAGACTGCGTTGGAGATTGCGTTACAGCTACTGGAACAGGTAGGCTTGAAAGACAAACAGCATTGCTATCCCTCCAGGCTGTCGGGAGGTCAGCAGCAAAGGGTGGGAATTGCCAGGGCCCTGGCGGTAGACCCCGAGATCATATTATTCGACGAGCCGACGTCTTCGTTGGATCCTGAACGGGTGGGAGAGGTTTTGGCGATCATTAAGGATTTGGCCGACAAGAAGCGGTGCAGTATGCTGATAGTAACGCATGAAATGAATTTTGCGATGGAAATCTCGGATAAGGTCTTTTTTATGGACGACGGAATGATGACGGACGAGGGAGCGCCCGATAATTTGAGGGGCAACAGCGCGAATAAAAAGCTCTGCAGTTTTCTGAACGGTTTCATCAGGTAGGAGGACAACCCTGCTCGCGGAGGCGGATACGACTCCTGCGCTGAAACTTACAGGGTGGGGGCGGAGGTTTGATGAAACCACTGTAAGCCCGAGGAGGCAGATCAAAGATTTGTCGTTTCGTCCCTTAGGGCATCGGGGCACCGCTGCTGTATTGAGAACGTGAACTCTCGGGAAGTTCCTTGACGCTCCCGCGCGTTTCTGATAGCCTGAGACAGGCGAAGGGGGCCCTGTGCAGACGGGTCCATCCGCAGATCGCCGGCATCGCCGAACATCGGCGTTATCCGTTAAAAGCATCGACGTCGAGGTCGGGGTGAGAGGTCGGAAGGAGGGCTTTTCGATGCGTCGTCCGGAAACGTGATCGAACACGCGCAGTGCACGTGCTGCATCGTCGTCCCGTTCGGCCGGACGTCGGGAGATTCCCTGACGCTGGCGCCCCTCCCCTGTCACTCGGCCTCGTCCGGTCCGTTCGGCCCAATCCCGTTTGTTGTCCCCTATAGGAGGTCGACCGTCATCATGAGATTCGTCACGCGCTTTGTTCGGGCCGCGGCTGCGGCCGCGCTTTTCCTGCTTGCATTTTCCCCGGTTCAGGCGGCGGAGAACAACCCGTTCGAGAACTACAAAAGCCCCAACGGAAACACCTTCGTCCTTACCCTGTTTCAGAATCCGAGGACCCTGGACATCCAGAAGACCAACGCGGACTACTTCATCCCGCTCCAGATCTACAGCCGTCTCGTGGAGGCCGAGCCCGACAGCAAGGGCGGTGCGGTCATCGTCCCCGGCCTGGCCGAATCCTGGGACATCTCCGCGGACGGCAGGACCTACACCTTCCACCTGCGCAAAGGGGTCAAGTTCCATAACGGCGCGGAGTTCAGGGCGGACGACGTCCTGTTCACCATCGACAAGATGATGAACCCGGAGGAAAAGACGCTCAACACCGACACCTTCGAGATGATCGCCGGGGCCAAGGAGCGGCTCTCGGGCAAGGCCGAGACGGTCGGAGGGGTCAGGGTGATCGACGACTACACCGTGGAGATCGTCCTGGAGACCCCCTACGCTCCGTTCCTCGCGAACCTGACCGACGCCCCGGCGTCGATCTTCAATCGCAAGGCCGTCACCGAGGGAGGGGAGAAGTTCGGCTTCGATCCCCAATATACCGTGGGGACGGGCTGGATGAAGTTCGGGGGCTGGAAACCCGATCAGGAGATCAACCTGGTTCGGAACGACGAGTACTTCGGCAAACGCCCTTCCATCGACGGCGTTCGCTACCTGATCAACATCGATCCGACGACGGAGCGCATGATGTTCGAGAATGGGGAGCTCGACGTGATGACCCTCGGCAACGCGGCCACCTACAAGTACTTCACGGAGAGCGAGGCATGGAAGCCCCTGACCCGCTCCTTCGAGCGCCCCGGCCTGGTCTACATGATGTTCAACTGCAAGACGAAGCCCCTGGACGATGTCCGCGTCCGCAAAGCCATTCAGAGGGCCGTCGACCGCAGCGCGCTGAACACGCTCTTCTTCAATGGGACGGGGGTTCCCATGGACGGCGTCATCCCTCCGATGATCCCCGGCTACACCAAGGACCTGCCCCACATCCCCTTCGACCCGGACGAGGCCCGGGCGCTCCTCAAGGAAGCGGGGTTCGAGAACGGGTTCGACCTGCTTCTGATCCAGAACAACAGCAGCAAGTACACCCACCCCATCAACGAGGCCGTCCAGGCCATGCTTGCGCCCCTCGGCGTGAGGCTTACGATCAAGAACCTCGACATGAGCGCCTTTTGGGACACCGTGATGAAGGGCGACGACGGGTTCGGAATCTTCATCGGCCCTATGACCGCCGGCATCCCCGACGCCGATACCTTCTTCTTCCGCTTTTCGGCGCTGGGAAGCCAGGCGGTGGGCCTCAACCTCGCCGACCCGGAGCTGAGCGCGAGAATCTACAGGGCTCGGGAGATGAGCGACGTCGATGCCCGCATCGCACTGAACCGTGAACTGGAGAAGGAGATCGCTTTCGAAAAGGCCCTCTACCTGCCGATCGTCTCCAGCAAGGGCGAATGGGTGCTGAGCCCGCGCCTGAAGAACTTCCATCTCTCGTGGCAGGGCTGGGCGGCCGGGGCGACGCGGGATCTGGAGCTCGACCCGGCCTATGGCAAATAACACCGCCCTTTTGTAGGCCGACATGCTGACCTATACAGCCAGGAGGATGGCCCTGACGCTGCCGCTGCTCGTCGGGGTCATCTTCCTGACGTTTCTTCTGATGAACGTCATCCCCGGAAACCCCTTCAGCGGGATGCTCGTTCAGAAGCAGGACCCTGCCGTCGTCGCGCGGCTCATGGAGAGCTTCGGGCTCAACGATCCCGTCCACGTTCGCTTTTGGCGCTATCTTACGGGCATCCTGCACGGGGACCTCGGCGTCTCCCTGTCTCAGAACCGCCCCGTGGCGGACATCCTGGCGGAGGTCTTCCCCAACACCTGCAAGTTGGCGCTGTCGGCCTCCCTTCTGACCTGGATACTCGGTATCTCGGCGGGGATAGGGGCCGCGTTGCTCCATGGAAGGTTCTCCGACAGGGCGATCACGGCCTTCGCCGTGTTCGGGATTTCGACCCCCACCTTTTGCTGCGCCGTGCTGCTGCAATATTTTTTGGCCTACAGGCTCAAGTGGTTTCCCGTCTCGGGATTTTTTCGCCTGGAACACCTCGTGCTGCCCTCCCTGGTCCTGGGCTGGTACGGGGCGGGCTCCGTGGTGCGCCTCGTGCGCTCCAGCATGCTGGACGCCATGAACGCCGACTTCATCCGCACGGCGAACATGAAGGGGCTTGGCCGGACGCGCATCGTCCTTCGCCACGCGCTGAAGAACGCGCTTCCCCCCGTCGTGAACCTGCTGGCGATGCAGTCCGCGTCCCTCTTCGGCGGCGCCGTCATCACCGAGTCCATGTTCTCCATCCCCGGGCTGGGGTCGCTCTCCCTCAATGCGCTCGTCTCGCGGGACATGCCCCTGCTGCAGGGGGCCATCCTGCTCTCCACGTCCGTGGTCATCCTGGGAAATCTCGTCGCCGATCTTCTCTGCGCGGCCATCGACCCGCGCCTTCGCCGCTGAACCCCCATGAACCCGCCGGCAATGGACAGGCCCCTCGCGCTTCGCGCCCTGAGGCTCATAAACGACTTCGCGATGCGGAAGAAGCTGGGGACCGTCAGCGCACTCCTGATCCTTTGTTTTATCCTGCTGGCCGTCCTGGCCCCGCTGCTGGCGCCCTACGACCCCGCGCTTCCGAACTACAGGGAATTCCTCCAGCCGCCCTCGGCGCAGCACTGGATCGGAACGGACGCCATGGGGCGCGACGTTCTGAGCCGCATCCTCCATGGAACGCGGATCTCCCTGATCACCGCGTTCGTCCCGACATTCCTCTCCCTGGCCCTGGGCGCGCTTCTCGGGATGACGGCCGCCCTCTCCGGCCGGAAGGTCGACGCGCTGATCATGCGCACCGCGGACATTGTGCTCGCCTATCCCTTCATGATTCTGGCCATGGCGATGATCTACAATCTGGGCGCGGGGTTCGTCAACCTTCTCCTCGTCCTCTGCCTGACGGGATGGGCGCGGACGGCGCGCATCGTCCGGTCGGAGACCGCGAGGCTGAAAACAAGCGGTTTCGTAGAGGCCGCACGGACGACCGGGGTCGGGCGGATCCGAATCATGGCCCGCCATATCCTGCCGAACATCCGGCAAACCCTTCTGGTCCTGTACACGGTCAACGTCCCGGGGGCCATCCTCTCCGAGGCGGGGCTGAGCTTTCTGGGGCTTGGAGCTCAGCCCCCTCTGACCAGCCTCGGGCTGATGGTCGCGCAGGGGCGCGAACACCTCTTCAACGCCCCCTGGATCTCCCTGGGCCCTGCCTTCTGCGTCCTTCTGCTGGCCATGTCCTTCAACTTCCTGGGGGACGGAATCAGGGAGTACCTGGACCCGGGGACGGGAGGCCCTGTACGGCGATGAACGACGTCCTCAGGCTCCGCAACGTGACGATCGGGCTTCGGCACGGGCGGTCGGAGCGCGTCCTGATCGAGGGGCTGGACCTCGCCGTCCCTCCCAACCGGATCGTCGGGCTGGTGGGCGAATCGGGAAGCGGAAAAAGCGTGACCGCGTCGGCGGCGATGAACCTCCTCCCGGCCCCCCTCCACGTCCTGAGCGGAGAGGTGCTCTTCAAGGGGGAGAACCTGCTGAACATGACGGACAGGGAGCTGAGAGCGCTCAGGGGACGCGAGATGTCCATGATTTTCCAGGAGCCGTCGCGGGCCCTGAACCCTCTTCTGACCGTCGGAGAACAGATCGGAGAGCTTTTTGCGGCACACGGCGGCCTATCCCGAAGGGAGCGCCGGGAACGGGCCATCGAGCTTCTGCGGAGCGTGGGGATCCGCGACCCCCGGTCCCGATACCGGGAGTATCCCCACGAGTTCTCGGGCGGGATGCAGCAGAGGATTCTCATCGCCATGGCCGTGGCGCTGCGCCCGTCCCTTATCGTGGCGGACGAGCCGACCACGGCCCTCGACGCCACGGTTCAGGTCCGCATCCTCGAGCTCCTGAGGCGCCTTCAGGAGGAGACGGGAGCCTCGATCCTCCTGATCACGCACGATCTGAGGGTCGTCGCCTCGCTGTGCGACGAGGTCTGCGTGATGTACGCGGGCGAGCTGGTCGAGAGGGCGGATGTCTTCACGCTCTTTGAAAATCCGCAGCATCCCTATACCCGAGGGCTGATGGAGTCCGTCCCCAGGGCGGACGTTTTCCGCGGCCTTCCACGATGCATGAAGGGGCAGGCCCCGGAACGTTTTTACGAGCTGGACGGATGCCGCTTCGCCCCGCGCTGCCCCAGGAGCCGGCCGATTTGCCTCCGGGAAAAACCGGCGTTCCAATGGAAAAACGATCACGGGGAGAACGGATGCCGTGTTCGGTGTTTTTTCCCGATCAATACCCCGGACGGGAGAAGGGACGGACGATGAGCGTTCCCCTGGCGGAGTTCAGAAACGTGGGGATGATTTTTCCCCGAAACGGTATTTTTTCCTTCGGACGCGGGGAGACCCGGGCGCTCCACGGCGTCGACCTGACCTTGCGGCGTGGGGAAACGCTGGCGCTGGTGGGCGAGTCGGGAAGCGGGAAAAGCACCCTGGGCCGGATCCTGAACGGCGCCCTGCGCCCAAGCCGGGGATCCGTGCTCTACAGGGGAAGGGACCTGAACGGCCTGCGTGGGAGGGAAAGGCGGGACGCGATGCGGAACATCCGCATGGTCTTCCAGGATTCCGCCTCCGCGCTGAACCCCAACATCTCCATACACGCCAGCCTGTTGGAGCCGCTGGAGGCGTTCGGGATCGCAGAGGCCGGACGCGGCCGTCTGGAGCGCGCCATGGAACTGCTCGAAAGCGTCGGACTGCCGAAGGAGACGGTCTTTCGCTATCCCCGCGAGCTCTCCGGAGGGCAGCGCCAGCGCGTGGGCATCGCCAGCGCGCTGGCCACGGAGCCGGAGCTCCTGATCTGCGACGAGCCCGTCTCATCCCTCGACGTCTCGATCCAGGCCCAAATCCTCCATCTGCTGCACTCCCTGAAGGAGGAGAAGCGGCTCACCTGTCTCTTCATCTCTCACGATATGGGCGTCGTGCGCGCGATATCGGACCGCGTTTGCGTCCTCTACCGGGGCCATATCTGCGAGATTGCGGATACCGAAGCGCTGTACGACCGCCCTCTGCATCCCTACACCCGATGCCTTCTGGACTCCATCCCCGGCATGGATCCCGGGGACCGAAAAAAACGCCCCCTCTCCCCCCTCGACGCTCCCTCCGTCCCAAGCTCTGAGGAACGATGTCCGTTTCTGCCGTATTGCCCGCGGTCCACCCGGGACTGCACCCTGCGCATGCCCGAAATCACGGAGCTTGGCGGACGCAAGGTCCGCTGCTTCCATGCATATGATCCGGAGACGGTAAGGAAGGTGCCGTGATATGAAGGGGACGGGTGGACTTCACCACGAGGCGGGAGCCCCTCCAAAGAACGATATCGCCCTGTCATTTCATGCCCCATTTCCTTTATAAGACCATTGACGTGCATAATATGCGCATGATATGCTGTGCCCACAACGGAGAGAGGGGGAGGGGCTAAATACCAAGCTCAAAGCAGGCAATCGAAGAAATTACG
>NZ_CALIAA010000127.1 GCF_938040765.1 uncultured Fretibacterium sp. | reverse complement strand
GGGTATGACGCGGGCTATCGGGGTGGCGAACTTCTATCCTGCCGTCCTCGCGGACCTCTGCGAGACGGTCGAAACGATCCCGGCGGTGAATCAGGTGGAGCTGCACCCGTTTTTTGCGCAGGAGGCGGCGCTTGAAAACATGAGGGCGTATGGGGTGCGTCCCCAGGCGTGGGGCCCTCTGGCGGAGGGAAAGCACGGTATCTTCACCCATTCGGCGCTTGCCGGGATCGGGGAGCGATACGGGAAGTCGCCCGCGCAGGTGGCGCTGCGCTGGAACGTTCAGCGCGGGGTCTCCGTCATCCCCAAGTCCGTCCGCAGGGAGCGCATGGAAGAGAACTTCGACATCTGGGATTTTGCCCTGACGGACGATGAGATGGCGGCGATCGCGAAGATGGGCCTGGGCCGCAGTGAGATCGTGGATCACGGCGACCCCGCTTTTGTGAGGATGCTTCACGGGGTGAAAATTCACGCGTGAGGCGGCCGGTAGAGGGCGCACCGGCTCGGAAGCCCTACTACATTAAAGATAACCTCTAAGTTGCAGGCAAGAGACGATTCACGCCCGTTTTACCGCATGCAAGACGGGCGTCTTCAAAAATGAAACGAGGGACTGTTTATGACGTTTCGTGACGGACAATACGACGTGTTCAAGATGTTCGACAAGCAATGGGCACTGGCGGCAGCGGGTACCCTGGAGGATTTTGACGGCTGCACCATCGGCTGGGGCAGCCTTGGCAGCCTCTGGGGATTAAGGAGCGACGGGCGGCTGATCGTGACGATCTACGTCAATCCTCTGCGATATACCAGCGAGTACCTGCTGAAAAACGATTGTTTCACCGTTTCTTTCTTTGAAGAAAAATATCGCAGGGATTTGTTGACGCTCGGAACCAAATCGAAACGGGATTGCGATAAATTTGCGATGACCTCGCTGACCCCGGAGAGGCACGGGCAGGGCGTCGTCTTCAGCGAGGCGAACCTGACCTTCATCTGCCGGAAGCTGTACTGGGAGCAGTTCAATCCGGACCACATCGACCCGGAGGTCGCGCGCGAGATCTACTCGGACCGCCCGCCGCACTATCAGTTCATCGGCGAGATTACGGAGGTCCTCGACAAGCGGTGAGGGGGCGAAAAATGTGTTTTTGAAATGTTCGCCGACCGCTCTGAGGGAATGGTGGCGGCCGAACGTGGAGGGCGTCCCTCGTGTCCGAAGGGGCCTGTGGAAAATGCGTGGAAGCCGGAACGGCTGGCTTTTGCTGCCGCTTCTGCTGATAGCTCTGCCGGGGCGCGCATGGCGGCCTGGCTCGGCTCCCGCGGGACCGGGGCCTTCGGGGAGAAAAGCTGCCTGCGGCCCGCGGCGGTCGTCATGCAGTATACGGGCCTGTCGGAGGTGACGGGGGACGAGCCGCCCACCTACAGCTGCGTGGGGACGGACGACGAGATCGCCTCCTACCGCACGATGCAGGAGCGGACACGCAGAATACGGGCTCGGGGAACGGATGCGGAGATCGAGGTGTTCGACGGTCTTCCCCACGGCTTTGGGCTGGGCGAGGGGACCGTCGCGGAGGGCTGGCTCAATCGTGCGGCGGCTTTCTGGGAGAAACAAATGCGTTGAGGATTTCGGCGGGGGGCGGGTGAATTAGGTGGGGAACACGGAGAGCCGAGGGAGCCAACGCGGAGGAACATAGGGCTTGTCTTGAGCCTTCGCCTGCTTCATCATCAGCTAGGTCAGGGGCATATTCCCACCTTCCCGTATAACGGTCTTCGTTCTTCTACGGTTTATTATACGGGTTCGCTCTGGCCCGATATGAATTTCCATGAATATCATAAGGGGTCAAACAAAGTAAAAACCCCTGAAGGATCAGGGGGGTGTGGTCCTGTGATATGCGGTGTTTGTTTGAACTGGCGGTCCCAGCGGGATTCGAACCCGCGTCGCAGCCTTGAAAGGGCTGTGTCCTAGGCCCCTGGACGATGGGACCGCTTTTGAAATTGGACTGGTGAGCCGTGTGGGACTTGAACCCACGACACCCGGATTAAAAGTCCGGATACGGGAAAAAGCATTGGGGGGACCACAAACCACTGCAAACACTGCATTGTTAAATTGTAGTCGATTGTATGGTCCGGTGTCGGAAAACGCTTGTTCTCCCCCCTGTCTCTCGTCGAGATTTCGGGCTTTCTCATGCAGAAGATCATCCGGTTGTTTTTGGCCTTCCGTCAGGCCGAGGGGCTGGCGAGGCGTACCCTGGAGGATTACCGCGCCCATCTGACGGCGTTCTCCGCGCGAATCCCCGAGGGGACGGAGGACTACAGGGCGGCCGTCCTCTCCTACCTGAGCGATGACATCAACCCCAACACCCACAACCTCCGTTTCGCGTACCTCAAGAAGTTCTTCAGCTGGTGCCTGGAGGAAGGCCTGCTCTCCTGTGCTCACCCCCTGGCGGGGCTAAAGAAGCGCCGTCCCGTGGGGCGTGTCGTGCACATCGAGACGGACACCCTGGCCGATCTCCTGAGGCTCCCGGACAGGCGGACCTTTACGGGGCTGCGGGACTACGCCCTGATCCTGTTCTCCCTGGACTGTGGGGCGCGGCCTGGAGAGAGCCTCCAGCTTCGGCCCGGGGACTTCGACCTGGCGGGCCTTCTGGTGACGATCCCCGCCCCTGCGGCCAAGACGAGGCAGGCCCGGACCGTCCCCATCACGGCGCAAACGGTGCTGGCGGTTCAGGCCCTCTTGGCCGCACGTCATCCGGAATGGGGAGACGCCCCGGTGTTCTGCTCGGAGGATGGGGGGGCGTATGGCGTGCGCTCCTGGGGGCATCGTTTGAAGGATTACGCGGCCCGGCTGGGGAAGACGATCACGCCGTATCATCTGCGGCACGCGGCGGCCCTGGGGATGCTCAGGCGGGGGATGAACGTCTTCGCGCTGCGGGACATGATGGGCCATGCCGACCTTTCGACGACGCAGAAGTACCTTGCCCTGACGCTCGACGACCTGAGAAAGGCCCACGCCGAGAGCAGCCTCGTCAACGAGGTGGCGCCCCGCCGCCACAGGGTGAGGAAGGTTTGAAGGGGAGCCCCCGCAAAGCAAAAAGGGCGTCCACCTTCCGGACACCCTTCGATATCGTGCCTCTTCGTCCTGCCGCCTGCGGTGCCCCGGAGCCTACTCCTCGTCCTCCAGGTCCTCCATCATCAGGTCGGCGATGGTCTTGACCTTGACGCCCCCGGACAGCTCCACGTCCTGCTTATCCCTCCAGCCGAAATTTTTCAGGGCGAAGATCGCTCCCGTGGGGCTGTGTCCCTGGAGCGCCTTTTCGTATTCCATCTCGATTCGGAGCTTGGCCCTTTTTACCGAGTCAGTAAACTCCG
>NZ_CALIAA010000126.1 GCF_938040765.1 uncultured Fretibacterium sp. | reverse complement strand
GATTTCCTTCATGGATCTTTCTTCGCTATTTCTTTTTGATTGCTTTTCATCGGTGGATGAACATGGCGTCGCCGAACGAGAAGAACCGATACCCCTCGGCGACGGCCGAGGCATAGACCCCGTGCAGGGCGGACAGAGCCCTTTCCTCCTCGCCCTTCCAGCCTCCCAGCCCCGCGGCGAACGCCGCCACAAGCATCAGGAGCGAGCTCTTCGGCAGATGAAAATTCGTGATCAGGGCATCGACGACACGAAAGTCGAAGCCCGGATAGATAAAGAGGTCGGTATCCAAACAACCGGGACGGACCCCTCCTCCTTCGGCGGCCATGGACTCCAGGGTGCGGGCCACGGTCGTCCCTGCGGCGACGACCCGCCCTCCGCGCCGGCGGCATTCCTCCACGGCCTCGGCCGTATCCCGGGGGACCTCGCAGTACTCGTCGTGAATGACGTGCTGCCGGATATCCGGCGCCTTCACGGGACGAAAGGTCCCGAGGCCGACATGAAGGGTCACCCATGCCCTGCGAACCCCCATGGCGTCGATGTCCTGCAGGAGCTTCCGCGTAAAATGCAGGCTTGCCGTCGGGGCCGCCACCGACCCCTCCCTGCTGGCGAAGACCGTCTGATACTCCTCTCGCCAGTCCCGGTCGCCGCCGATGTAGGGGGGCAGAGGCACGCGTCCAAAGGCATCCAGAAAGGCCAGGACATCCTGACGCCCCGTTCCGACCCGGACGATGCGGACCCCCTCGCCCTCCTGCGCCTCGATCCCGAGGACCCTGTCCCCAACCGAGACCTGCGCCCCCTGTCTCAGTTTGCGTCCCGGCCTGACCAGAGCCCTCCATACCTGGAAGTCCGGGGAACAGGGGCTCAGAAGGAGCACCTCCGCGGCGCCTCCGCCGGGCAGACGTTTTCCCAGCAGCCGGGCGGGCAGCACGCGCGTATCGTTCAGGACCAGGAGGTCGCCCGGCCTCAGGTATTCAAGGATATCACGGAACCGACGATGTTCGACCGTTCCGCTCCCGACGTCCCAGCTCAGGAGGCGGGACGAGTCCCGCGGCTCCGCGGGCGTCTGAGCGATCCGTTCCCCGGGCAGAGGGTAGTCGTAGGCATTCAGGTCGAAGAGATCCTCATGCGCAAAGGCCCGTCGCTCGATGGCGCTCATCGGGAGCTCTTCACGTGGGTCCCCGGATAATAGTGCTCCAGGATGCGTTCCGCGGTCCACCCCTCTCCGGCCAGGGTCAAGGCCCCCCACTGGGAGAGGCCGACCCCATGTCCCCATCCTCTTCCGCGGAAGATAAAGGCATCCCCCTCCTTCGTGATGGCAGCTCCCCCGGGAATGGGAGGCGGAGAAGAGGGAGCCGGGACAGGAGCAGGCGGAACGACCGTCGTACGGGGAGGCTTCGCCGCCGGCTGCGAGGCGGGCTTCCTCTTCCCGCTCCTCTGAAAGCCAATATAGAGATACCCCTTTTTCTTGTCGGGGTTCGTCAGCATGTCGATCAGCTCCGCCGTCGTAAAGACGCCGTCCGCGGTCATCCTCGTCAGGCGTTCCTCCTGCGCGGGAGACAGGGGCTCGTTCGAGGTCGGCACCGGAGCGCGGGGCAGACCGCCGTCCGTGGAGCCGGACGCATCGGGAACCCAATCGGATTCCTTGATCTCGGGCATGGCTGCGCTGTCGGCCGGCGGAGCGGAGGGCGCCGGCTGCTGTGGAGCCGAACCCGATACGGGCCCGGAGCCCGCCGTCAACATGGTGCTTTTCAGGATATTGGGTCCTATGGCCATGCGAAAAAGACTGGACTTGACCGTCTTGCTCCCTCTGGGACCGATGAAGGTCAGCGCCGTCGACCGGCCTCCCTTGTCGGTCCCGGCGATCCGGATCTCGGACACCGTGCCAACGCTCCCACCGATCTTCGTCAGCGCGGATTCGACCGTAGTGCGAGAAATCCTGACCGCCCAGGATGTGTTCGGAGACCGGTAAGCCCGGGGCTCCGGAACCCCTCCCAGATAGGGCAGGACCTTGCCCCAAACGTCGGCGTTGTTCGCCGTGTGGCCCCCGCTGTCCGAGTGAAAAGGCGTGAAGGCGAGATCCTTGCCGTAAATCAGAACCTCGCCCGCGGTGCTCTGCACGGCCTGATTCGTTCGTGCGGTCTCCACCCCAGCCCCACGATAGACCTGATCGGACACCGAGTCCGTGACGTCAAAGCCCCGGGCCGAGCGATTCAGGCTCTGCCTCAGGAGATAGGTGCGGGAGATGATGGCCTGAACCCGAAGGGCCTCCTGGGGCCATTTCGCGCCGACCTCGGCGGGGAGCACCCCACGGAGATAATCCTCCAGATCCAGTACGTTCAGCAATCCGTTCCGCGTCAGGAGGAAATCCCCGCGGTAGCTCCGCCTGTTGAAGCGCAGGAGCCCCGAACTGAAGATACGGACAGGAAGCGGAAAAGCGTGTTTTCCCACCACTGCCTTCCCACCCCGGAGGGCTATGGTGGCCGATCTGCCGAGTTCCCGCTCCTGGTTGCCTCCAGCCAGCAGGCTGAGCCCATGTTCCCCCTCGACGACAAACGTCCCTCCCGCAGCCAGGCGCACATAGGCATCGCGGGCCTCGGACCGTACGGAACAGATCAGAAGTCCCGCTGCGGCCAAGAGCATCATCAAGAACTTCCGTAAAATTCCCCTCTCGAAAAGCAACTCGGATACCTCCCGGCAAGAATACATTATCGAGGACGGCATGTCCTACGCCTCCCCGTCAAAGGGCAAAAGAAACCCCTCCCGCCCTGTCGGGGCCGACTTCCCGAGATAGGCATAGGCACTGCCCGTCGCCCGACGCCCACGCGGGGTCCGCTCCAGAAAGCCCTTCTGGATCAGGTAAGGTTCGTAGATGTCCTCGATCGTCTGCATATCCTCGTTCAGTGCCGCCGCCATCGTCCCGAGGCCGACGGGGCCGCCGTCAAACAGGTCGACGATCGTCCGCAGGATGCGCCGGTCCCCCTCGTCCAGCCCCTCGGCGTCGACATCGAGCATATCCATGGCGCGGGCGGCGACCTCCGCGTCGATGCTCCCCCTCCCTCGAACCGCAGCGACATCCCGAACACGGCGCAGGAGCCTCAGGGCCACACGGGGCGTGCCGCGCGCGCGCCGGGCAATCTCCCGCGCCGCCTCGACGAGAATCTGAATTTCCATGACTCCGCCGGCCCTGAGGACAATGCGGGTCAGCTCCTCCTCCGTATACAGGGCGAGCTGCTCGACGATTCCGAAGCGGGCGCGCAGAGGCGAGGTCAGGAGCCCCAGCCGGGTCGTCGCCCCGCAGAGCGTAAAGCGCGGCAGGGAGAGCCCGATCGTCTTCGCCAGGGGCCCCTTGCCCACCACGATGTGCAGGGCGAAGTCCTCCATCGCAGGGTAGAGGATCTCCTCGACCTGGGCCGGCATACGGTGGATCTCGTCGATGAACAGCACGTCGCCCGGCTCCACGTTCGAGACGATGGCCGCGAGGTCCCCGGCGCGCTCAAGCGCGGGCCCCGTCGTCGTGCGCAGCTGGCCTCCCATCTCCTGGGCGATGATGCCCGCCAGCGTCGTCTTACCCAACCCCGGAGGTCCGTAGAAGAGGATATGGTCCAGGGGTTCTCCGCGCCCGCGGGCCGCCTCCATATAGATCCTCAGCTTCTCGCGCACCCGCTCCTGACCGATAAAATCGTCGAGGGAACGGGGCCTGACGGTCACGTCCTCCTGAGAACGGGGAGCCGAGAAAAAACGGGGCTCGTTTTCGTACCGATCGTCCTGCATCGTACCGGGTCCCTCCGCGTGCCGGCTTCCCTAACGGAGCCCTTGCTGGAGTTCCTTCAAAGCGGCCTTCAGAAGGGACTCCTCGTCCATGCGTTCAAATTCCTCGCCACGTGCGGCCCGGATAGCGGACAGGACCGGACCGATATCCGTCTGTACGAATCCGAGGGAGCGCAGGGCCTCCCCCACCGTATCCGCCGTCCGCGACGGCGCGGCAAGGCCCGCACCGGCCGTCGGGATGGAGTCCGCCAATGCCTCGGGGAGAAGGTTCCGAAGCTCGAAACACAGCCGCTCTGCCGTCTTGCGTCCCACGCCGGGGACCCGCGTAAAGGCGGCGACGTCGGCCAGGGACACGGCCCGAAGGATATCGTCCACGGAGAAAACGGACAGAATCGCCATTCCCGTTCGGCCGCCGATCCCCTTGATCGTCGTGATTTTGAGGAAGAGCTCCCGCTCCCGCTCGTCGGCGAACCCGAAGAGCGAGGCCCCGGCCTCCGACACCTGCATGAAGACCGTCAGGCGCACCCGCTCCCCCGCACGACAGAGCGCCAAGGCGCCCCGGGAACACAACACGTCGAACCCCATGCCGTGGACATCCAACAGCACGGCGTTCTCCACGACGTTCAGGACCTCCCCCGTCAGGCAGCGGATCATGGCAGGTCTCCGCCGGACACGGCCGCGCGCTCCGCCTCCGGCCTGAAGGCCGAGTCGTAGTAGGCGAGCCCGGCCAGCGCCGCGGCCAGGGCATCCGCCGCATCGTCAGGAGAGGGTATGGCGTCGAGCCCCAGAAGGCGTTGAACCATCCGCTGCACCTGGGTCTTATCGGCCCCCCCGGTCCCGCACACGGCCAACTTTATCTGATTCGGCTTGGGCTCCAGGACCGGAAGGCCCTTCCGGGCCGCCAGGAGCATCACGACCCCCCGGGCCTGCCAGACGAACTCCGCCGTCGTGATGTTCCGCCCGAAAAAAAGTCGCTCCACGGACATGAAATCGGGGGCGCAGTGCTCGAGCTGCTCCCCCAAAGCCTCATAAATATGCAGGAGCCTCTGCGTAAAGGGCAGCTTCGGGCTCGTCTCGACGCACCCGTACGTCAGGGCCCGCAAGCGGCTCCCCTGCCGCTCCACGACCCCGTAGCCAACCCGGGCAAGGCCTGGATCGATCCCCAGGCACAGCCGCCCCCCGCCCATCACTCCTCGAGCCCGGCGGCAGCCTCGTCGGAAAGATCGAAGTTGGAATAGACGTTCTGAGTGTCGTCGTGCTCCTCGAGAACCTCGATCAGGCGCATGATCTTCCGCGCCGCCTCAACGTCCGATATCTCGACGGGCGTTTTGGGAACCATGGGGGTCTCGGCGCTCTCCACCGCGTACTTCGCCTTCTCCAGAGCCTCCTGAAGGGTGCCCAGGTCCCCCGGCTCGCAATAAAGCGTATACCCCTCGTCGGAGGACTCCATATCCGTCATTCCGGCCTCGAGTCCGCAGGACATCAGGGCATCCTCGTCCAGCCCCTTGCCCTTGACCTCGAGAACCCCCTTGCGCTCGAACATCCAGGATACGCTCCCGGACTCCCCCATCTGCCCGCCGTTGCGCGTCAGAAGGGCGCGGATCTCCGGCGTCGTGCGGTTCCGGTTGTCTGTAAGCACCTCGACCAGCACCGCAATGCCGTTCGGGCCATACGCCTCGTAGGTCAGCTCCTCGTACGAGGCCCCCTCGATCTCGCCCGTCCCCCGCTTGATGCCCCGAATGATGTTGTCCATGGGGACGCTGACGGCCTTGGCCCTCTCGATCGCCGTCTTCAGGCGCATGTTCATCGCCGGATCTCCGCCGCCCTCCTTGGCCGCGATGATGATGGCACGCACAAGTTTCTGGAAGAGATTGCCCCGCTTCGCATCCTGAGCGGCCTTGCGATGTTTGATGTTAGCCCATTTGGAGTGTCCCGACAAAAAAATCACCTCATAAACATGAATGAAGCGCCGACTGCGAAACACACGGCGCCTGTTTTAGACAAAAATCCACCCTCACGACGCGGAACGTCCGCGCCCGCCCCTAGACCTCAGGCACACAGATCGGAACGGGACGGCGTTTGTGTTCGCTGTTTCGCCGCCTCGCCTCGATACGCTCCCTGACCTCGGGCTCCGCGTCGCCGGTCGCCAGATAACGGTCCAGTTCGTCGTAGGTTAACCCCATCTCCCCCTCGTCCGTCTGTCCCGCCCAGAAGCCGGCGGTCGGCGCCTTCCGGATGATGCGCTCCGGCACCCCGAGATGGGCCGCCACGGCCCGCACCTCTCCCTTCAGAAGGTCCGCGAGGGGCAGAAGGTCCGCGGCGGAGTCCCCGAACTTCGTGAAATAGCCCGTCGCGATCTCCGCCCTGTTGCTCGTTCCGCAGACGAGCAGAGAACGGGCTTGGGCGACGGCATAAAGGGACGCCATCCGCAGGCGGGCCTTGAGGTTGGAGAGCGCCGGCCCCTGGAGTACGCCGATTTTCCTCAGCTCCGAGGCAAGGGCGTCGTAAGCCGCGGTAAGGTCCACCCTTTCGCAGGGAATGTCCAGCGCGTCCGCGACCAGCCGGGCGTCCGCTTCATCCGACGGATCGCTGTGGCAGGGCATGACGAGCGCCGCCATGTCTTGTCCAAACGCGCGCCGGGCCAACGCCGCAACGACCGCGGAGTCGATGCCGCCGGACAGTCCGACGGCGATCCCCACCGCACCGGCCTCGGCCACCCGCTCCCTCAGCCATCTCTCGATAAATCCGGCCACCCCGGCGGCGTCGCGAATGTACGTCAAACCTCAGCCCTCCCCAAGGGGGCAACAGTCCCCGGATATTTTA
>NZ_CALIAA010000125.1 GCF_938040765.1 uncultured Fretibacterium sp. | reverse complement strand
GCGCTTCGGTTCGAACGGTCGACATGGACGTAAAGCAATCTTTCGACGACCTGAAGGCGGCCAACACGGCCTTTGCCCGCGAGGCGAGGCGGGCCGTGGAGGAGGACGGAGCCGAGGTGATCTGCCTGGGCGGAGCAGTTTTCGCCGGCCGGGACCGAGCGATCGGCGAGGAGGCGGGCGGGGTGGTTTGCATCGACGGCCTGTCCGCAGCCCTCAAACAGGCGGAGGCCTACCACCGCCTTGGTTACACGAGCAGTAAGGTGGGGCTTTTCGAGATTCCACGTACGAAGGTCCGGACCCTGCCGGGCGGTGTGGAGGCGTAATCGGCGGCCGTCGGAGGGTTTATGCCGGGCCGCTCCCGTGGAGTTCGCGGCATGTCCGTCATTTTTGGAATAAAGAGGTGGTATCGAAATGAAACTGTTGGTCATCAATTCCAACATGAACCGCGAGATCACGGACAAGATCCGTGAGGTTTCGCGCAGGCTGGCGAACCCCGGTACGACGGTGGACGTGATCTGTGCGGAATGGGGCGTGCCCGTGATCGAGGGGAACTATGACGCAGCCTTTGCCGCCCTGGCTACAGTCGATCTGGTCAGACGTCACGAGAAAAACTACGACGCCTTCGTCATCGCCTGTTACTGCGATCCGGGGCTCTATGCCGCCCGAGAACTGACGAACAAGCCGGTCTATGGCATCGCTCAGGCCTCGATGCTGGCGGCGTGTTCCTTTGGACATCGATTCAGCATCCTGTCCCCCTTGAACCGCTTCAAACCGGTGATTGAGAGTCTGGTCCGCTATTACGGCCTGGAGGCCCTGTGCGCTTCGGTTCGAACGGTCGACATGGACGTAAAGCAATCTTTCGACGACCTGAAAGCGGCCAACACGGCCTTTGCCCGCGAGGCGAGGCGGGCTCTGGAGGAGGATGGAGCCGAGGTGATCTGTCTGGGCGGGGCCTCTTTCTCCGGGCGGGACCACGCGATCGGCGAGGAGGCGGGCGGGGTGGTTTGCATCGACGGCCTGTCCGTGGCCATCAAACAGGCGGAGGCCTATCACTGCCTTGGGTATACGAGCAGCAAGGTGGGGCTTTTTGAAGCTCCGCGCGTGAAGACCCGGGTCCTGCCGGATGGCAGAGAGGTTTGATAGGGGTTTCATTCGAAAAGCCTCGGAGGTCAGAGGCTTGTCCTCCTGGACGGAGGTTTGAAAATGGACTGTGATCTTCTGGTGAAGAACGGCCGGGTCGTTTCGGCCGAGGGGATCGACGCGGCCGACGTGGCCGTGAAGGACGGGCGGGTGGCCGCGCTGCTTGCGCCCCATGTGCGGGACGGCGTCCGGGCGGCTCAGGTCCTCGATGCGGAGGGCAGGCTCGTGATGCCCGGAGCGATCGACGTCCACGCACACCTCAACGATCCCGGCTTCACCTGGCGCGAGGATTTTGCCCATGGGACCGCGGCGGCGGCGGCGGGCGGCGTGACCACGGTGGTGGATATGCCCCTGCAGAACGAGCCGGCCCTGACGGATGCCGCGATTTTTGCGCGCAAGTTCGAGGCCGTTCGGGACGAGGCCCTCGTGGATTATGCCTTTTGGGGCGGACTGACGGGGGACAACCTCGACGAAATGCGCGCCCTTCACGACGCGGGCGTCACCGCGTTCAAGGTTTTTCTGGGGCCCGTCTCTCCGGACTATCGCACGCTCACCCTGGGGGTCGTGCGGGAGGCCCTGGAGGTCGCCTCCTCTTTCGGCGGCCTGGTCGGCTTCCATGCCGAGGACTATTCCATCATCCGGCACGAGGAGGAGCGCGCCGTGTGGGAGGGCCGGACCGGCCGCATCGACTTCCTGCGCTCGCGTCCGGTGGAGGCGGAGCGGATCGCGGTCGCCGGGGTGATCGAACTGGCGCGTGCGACCGGTGCGCGGGTGCACATCTGCCATGTCAGCCACCCCAGGGTGGCGGAGCTGATTCGTGGGGCTCAGGCCGAGGGGCTGCCCGTGACGGCCGAGACCTGTACGCACTATCTCGTCTTCGACGAGACGGACGTCCTGGAGCGGGGGATGCTCTTCAAGTGCGCGCCTCCGCTGCGGGATGCGGCGGCCCGCGAGGCGCTTTGGGATTATGTTGTCGACGGAACCCTGGCCTGCGTGGCCTCCGACCACTCGCCATGCGCCCCCCGGGAGAAGGACGAGGGGGAAGGGGCCTTCAAGGCCTGGGGCGGGATCAGCGGTATTCAGAGCCTGATGTCGGTCTTCTTCGATCGCGCCGTGCACCGCCGCGGGCTTTCTCCCTCCCTCGTCGCCGCCCGGCTCTCGGAGGGGCCGGCGCGGATCTTCGGATTGTGGGAGCGGAAGGGCGCCGTCCGGCCGGGGGCGGATGCGGACCTGGTGATCCTGGATCCCGACCGGGAATGGCGGATCACGGAGGATTCCCTTCAATACCTCAACCGCATCTCGGCCTTCGTCGGCCTGGAGGGGCGCGGGGTTCCCGAGACGGTTCTGGTGCGTGGGCAGGTTGTTTGGGGCGGCGGGGCCGTGCGGGTTTCGCCGGGCTACGGGGAGCTGGTCAGGCGCCGGACCCCTTGAAAAAAAAGAGCGGCATGCGTAGGGGGTGGGGGCATCCCCCCTCGCCGGGCGAGGGAGTTCTTTCCTCTCGCCGTTCATCATCGTCTTTGGGGCAAAGGCCCCGGGAGAGGAGCGTGTTTTTGATGGGCAGGTTCTGTTTTTCGTCTCGTAAGGCATTGGCGTCGGTGTTGGTCGTCCTGCTTTCCCTGTCGCTCTGCAGCGCGGCGCTGGCGGCGGAGAAGGAGCTGAAGATCGGCGTGTTGGGCGTCATGAGCGGGCCGGCGGCCTCCTGGGGGCTGGTGAACCGCTATTGCGCCGAGGCGTCCGCCAAGATGATCAACGACAAGGGCGGCTTCCAGATCGGAGAGGACACCTACAAGATCAAGATTGTCGCGGTCGACGACCGCAACGACCCCAAGGTCTCCGTGTCGGGAGCGGAGCGCCTGATCTACGAGGAGGGCATCCACTACATCATCGGGCCCAACATCGACCCGACCTCCATGGCCATCGTCCCCGTCATCGAGAAGGGCAAGGCCATCAGCATTCCCTATGCCTTCTCCAAGAAGCTCTATACCGCCCCGGCCAGCAACTCGATTCTGGGCATGATCGCGTCCTATCAGGCGGGCCCTGTCATCTACTCCTACCTGATGAAGGAGAAGGGGATCAAGAGCATCGCGTTCGTCGCGCGCAACGACTCGGAGTCCCTGAACCAGAGGGATGAGGGCGTGGAGGCCGCCAGGAAACTGGGCCTTGAGATCCTCGCCGAAAAGGACACCTACGAGCCCGGCACCACGGACTTCTTCCCCGTCATGTCCAGCGTCGTGGGCAAGAAGCCCGACCTGCTGGTGCTCTCCGGAGCCGCGCCCGCGGACACGCCCCTGCTGATCAAGACGGCACGCGAGCTGGGCTTCGAGGGCATCCTCAGCACGGAGACCGCCCAGGACGCGAAGGTGATCGCGGAACTGGCCGGCGACGCGGCCAACGGCTTCATCTCCGTGGGGGGAGCGAGCACCCCGGAGATCCGCAGCGCGTACATGGAGGATTTCATCAAGGAATACGAGAAGGTCGCCGGGGAGTGGAACGACGAGGCCGGGACGAAGGTCTATGCTCTCGAGATCATACTGAACACGCTGAAGCAGGCTGGGCCGGAGGCCATTGACGACGTGGAGAAGTTCAAGGCCGCCATGGAGACCTTCTCCATGCCCAACCCGTATCTGAAGGACAACCGGCCGCTGCACTACATCGGCACGCCCTACTTCGGCCAGAAGCGCCAGATCTCCATCCCCATGGTCGTCACCGTGTTCGAAGGCGGGGACTTCAAGACCCTCTTCGTCGGCAGCGCGGAGTGACGGGACGGGGGGCGCCGCCCCCCAATCCCCCGGCCGGGGAGCCGGTTCCCCGGCGCCCCTACGGGCCTGTCCCACCGGGGGCGTGTCCCCGTGGCGGGACGGGCGAGGGGGCAGGGGGCTCGTCCTCCAGGGAAGCCCATAAGCGGACGGCCGGTGAAAAACGACAAACCGCGCCGTCCGCTTATGGCGGGGTTCGGGGCAGGCCCCGAGTCATGCTTCGGGGCCTCGCCGTCCCGATAGGAGGGATCGTTTTTGGGACAGGTACTCTTCAACGGACTGTACACGGGGGCTCAGTACGCGCTCATAGCCTTGGGACTGACGCTGATCTTCGCCCTGATGAACGTTTTGAACTTTGCCCACGGTCAACTTTACGTCCTGGGCGGATTCGTCACCTACTACGTCTACGGAGGCATGAAGCTGCCGTTCGTCGTCGCGCTCCTGGCGTCCGCTCTGACGCTGGCCGTCGTCGGCTGTCTCTTCGAGCTCCTCTTCTTCCGGCCGGTATTGAGGCGCAGCGTTCGGGAGGAGAGCACGATGCTCCTCTCCGCCGGGACGGCCATGATGGTGGAGAGCCTCGTGCTCATCTTCTTCGGGGAAAAGCATCGGGGGGTTCCGGCCGTCGTGAGCGGGGTCTTCAACGTCGGAGGGGTCTTCATCCCCAAGGGCAGGCTTCTGGTGATCGGACTCTCCTGTCTGTTTATCGCGGCGTTCATCATTTTCATGCGCTACACCCGACCGGGCCGGGCCCTGAGGGCCATGGCCCAGGATGCGGAGACCGCGCGGCTCATGGGCGTCAACGTGGGGCGCTACGCCATACTCGGCTGGGCCCTGGCGGCGATGCTGGCCGGCCTGGCGGGGGCGATGCTGGTGCCCATCTCGGGCGTCAACGCGGGACTGGGCCAATGGATCTCCGTCAAGACCTTCATCATGGTCATGATCGGCGGGGCCGGCGCCATCTCCGGCGCCATCCTGGGCGGACTGGCCCTGGGCATGCTCGAGTCTTGGGGCTACTATTTCTTCCCCGGCGGAGAGACGTACCTGATCATCTTCGTGGCCCTGATCGTCTTCCTTGCCGTGCGCCCCAACGGCTTGATGGGCAAGGCCGTAAGCTGAGGAGGGCGGTCTCATGAAAATGAAGAAAATCGCGCTTTTAGCGGTATTCCTGCTGATTTATCTCGTGGCCATTCCCCTTGTGTTTCGGGACAGGCCCTATTTTCTGAGGGTCCTCACCACCGCGTCCGTCCTGAGCGTGATCAGTGCGGGGGTGTGGCTGATCTTCTATATCGGCCGCATCAACATCGGGCAGGGGGCCTTCGCCCTGGTGGGGGGCTATACCTCCGCGATCCTCGTCTCCCGGCTGGGCTGCTCCTTCTGGACGTCGCTCGTGGGAGCCATCCTCGTGACCGTGCTGCTCAGCGTGCTGATCGGGATGCCCCTGCTGCGCCTCAAGGGCGTCTATTTCTCGATGATCACCCTGAGCCTGACGGAGACGGCGCGCCTGGCGGCCCAGAGCTTTCCGTCGATCACCAATGGGGCCAAGGGGATTCTGAACCTGCCCCTGCCCGGAGCTCTGAGCGTCGGCGGGCTGACCCTGATCCCCGACTTCTCGGCCGTCGACAAGCACCTGGCGTTCTACTACCTCGGCGCCTGTTTCCTCATCATCGGGTTCGCCGCGCTCTACCGGATCGTCAACAGCCGCCTGGGCTGGCTGTTTCGTTCGCTCCAGCAGAACGAGGACCTGGCGTCCTCCTTCGGGGTCGACGTCCCCAGGCTGCGCGTGATCGCGCTGGCCATCTGTGCCGCATTCGCGGGGGCCGGCGGGGCGTTCTTCGTGACGATGCACCAGTCCGTTTATCCCGCATCCTTTACGGTCCAGGATTCCACCTATTTTCTGCTCTACTGTTTTCTGGGAGGGCTGGGGAGCGTCTGGGGTGCGCTCGTCGGCACGTTCGTCCTCTTCATCAGCTTCGAGATGCTCCAGGGACTCAACCAGTATCAGCCCCTCATCTACTCCTTGATCATGATCGGCATGATGCTCTGGCTGCCCAACGGGCTGCTGAGCCTCAAACTGCCCTGGGGACGCAGGCGCTTCCTCTGCGCGCCCGATCCCCAGGACGAGGGGGAGGAGGGACGATGACCATGCCCCTGCTGGAGGTCAAGAACCTGACCAAACGATTCGGCGGCCTGGCGGCCGTGAACGACGTCTCCTTCTCCGTGGAGGAAGGGGAGATCCTGAGCCTTATCGGCCCCAACGGCGCGGGGAAGAGCACGCTCTTCAAGCTGATATCGTCCTTCCTCCACGCTTCGTCCGGAAAGGTCGTCTATCGGGGCGAGGACATCACCTCGATGTCGCCCCACCACGTCGCTCGCAAGGGGATTGTCCGCACCTTCCAGGAGACGACGATCTTCCGGAACATGACGGCGATCGACAACGTGGTTGTCGCGCACCATCTCCAGAGCACGGCGTCGCTGACCGGCTTTTTTTTCGGGACCCCCGCGGCGCGGCGGGACGAGGCCCGGTTTCGGGAGAGTGCCGCGGAGATCCTGGACTACCTGGGCCTGCAGGATGTGAAGGAGATGCAGGCCTCCACTCTGCCGCATGGCTACCTCCGCGCACTGGGCATCGCCATCGGGATGGCGGCGCGGCCGAAACTGCTCTTGCTGGATGAGCCCTTCGCCGGCATGAACTCCGACGAGACGCAGCACGCCATGCGGATGGTTCGCGGCATCCGGGACCGCGGCGTAACGGTCCTGCTGGTGGAGCACGACATGCCCGCCGTCATGAGCATCAGCGACCGAATCGTGGTGCTGAACTTCGGAAAGAAGATAGCGGAGGGCGTGCCCGCCGCTATCCAGTCGGACGAGGCAGTCATCGAGGCCTATCTCGGGCACGAGGACGAGGAGGTGGGGTTCTGATGCTCGAGGCGAAGAACATGAACATCACCTACGATTGCGTCCGGGCGCTCCGCGGTGTATCCATCTCGCTGAACCGAGGGGAGATCGTGACGCTGATCGGGGCCAACGGTGCGGGAAAAACCTCGGTGCTCCGTGCGATCACAGGGCTCCGCCGCCCGGATGCCGGGGAGATCGTCTTCGAGGGAGAGCGGATCGATCACCTTGCGGTGGAGGAGATCGTCAAGCGGGGAATCACGATGGTCCCGGAGGGGCGGCACGTGTTTCCCCTCATGACGGTGAAGGACAACCTGCTGATGGGGGCGTTTCTGAACCGTCGGCGTGCGGAGGTCGAGGAGTCGCTGGAACGGGTGTTCACCCGGTTCCCCCGCTTGAAGGAACGTATCGGGCAGACCGCCGGGACGATGAGCGGGGGCGAACAACAGATGCTCGTCATAGGCCGCGGCTTGATGGCACGTCCCAAGCTCCTGTTGCTGGACGAGCCGTCGCTCGGCGTGGCGCCGATCTTCGTACAGGAGATAGCCCGGGCCATCGTCCAGATCAACCGGGAGGACGAGGTCGGCATTATCCTGGTGGAGCAGAACTCCCGGATGGCCCTGAAGATCTCCCATCGCGCCTACGTGATGGTGACGGGCAGGGTCGCCCTGGAGGGGAGTTCGGCGGAGCTTCGCGATGACGAGCGGGTGCAGAGGGCCTATCTGGGCGGAGATGTCGGGGAAGGCCATAAGTAGTTTTTATACATCCCGTCGACTGCGCTTGGCGATCGAGCGATAGGGGGAGAAACGTTTTCGTCCATGTCGTCGTGGGCGGGCTGGTGGGCTTGCTGCCGAACCTGAGGTGGGCGTGTTTCGTCGCTCTGGTTTCGTTGGCGGCGCTCCCCCTCGAAATTTCCGAATGGGGACATGGCCAGAGGGGCTTGGAACGGAGGAAAAAGGGATGAAGACGACAATGTCCGATTCGCGAATTGCCTTGAACGATCTGAACGGAATGGAGGAGGAGCGTTTTGTCCGCCTGCTTGGTGCGGTGTTCGAACACTCCCCATGGGTGGCCTCCGCGGCTTTCGCACGGCGTCCTTTCGAAAACCTGGCCGAGCTTCACGAGGCCATGATGGGGGCTGTCCTGTCCAGTTCCGACGATACGGTCCTTCAATTCCTGTGCGCTCACCCCGAGTTGGCGGGCAGGGAGATGCAGGAGGGGAAGCTGACGGAGAACTCCTCACTGGAGCAGGCCCGTGCCGGCCTCGACGCTCTCGCGCCCGAGGAGTTTCGGTGCCTGAATTCGCTGAACGCCGAATACAGGGCAAGGCATGGTTTCCCCTTCATCGCCTGTGTCAGACACTACACCAAGGAGGGTATTTTTTATGAGCTGTCGCGCCGTCTGGACAGGTCGACGGCGGAGGAGCGGCGTACCGCGTTGGAACAGATAGCAGCCATATCCCGCATACGTCTTGAAGCATTGGTGCGGGATGAGTAGGAGCAGAGCAAAGCAAAGGGAACGTAACTGATTTCTTTTTGATCATTCTAAATCGAGAAAGGGGCAGGCTAAAACGAAACGTTTTGTTTTATAGCTGTTTTGAGTTCAGCCTTTCTTCCCTCGGAAAAAGGAGGCGTTCAACCCTCAAAGCGACAGACGACGTACTTGATGAGCGATCTTTCCAAAATCTAAAGGATGTGGAGCCGATAGGGAGAATTTCCGGTATGAAAAAATGGAATGTTATCGAATGTTATCGGTTAAGTGAGAGGAGTATCGGGATATATTTCATGAAGGATCTATTTTAAAGGAGGTCTTTTGATGAAGGTCAAGGCATTGTTTTTGGGCGCACTGGTGTTTTCCCTCCTTGTTTCTCCGGCCTCGGCTGCCAAGGTTCTGCGATTGGCGGGCAATATACAGCCCGAGCATTCAAGCAGCCGCGCAATGGAGATTTTCAAGACGAAACTGGCGGAATATTCGAAGGGCGAGCTCACAGCAGAGGTCTTTCCCGGGCTGCAGCTGGGCGGAGCGGCGGAGAATGTCGACCAGGTCCGGAACGGGACCATTTTTGCAACATGGTTGACGATCGGTTATCTCTCTCGTACCGTTCCCGAATTGGAAGCGGTGAGCATACCTTTCATCTTCCCGGACAGGGACGCGGCATTTCGAGTCATGGACGGCAAGGTAGGAGATCTTCTGAACGAACGGCTTGGAGAAAAAGGATTCCAGGCACTGGGATATATGGAAGTCGGCGCTCGGAATGTCACCAACAATATCCGTCCTCTGAAGTCCGTCGAGGATTTCAAGGGACTGAAGATACGTCTCCAGCCCAATCAGACGCATATCGCGACCTTCGAGGCTTTAGGAGCGAGTCCTATCGCGATGGATGTGAAGGAGGTCTATCAGGCACTGCAGCAGGGAGTCATTGATGGACAGGAGAATCCTTTTGCCCTGATCCGGGCCAGTCGGTACAACGAGGTACAGAAATACCTTTCCGATACCGCTCATTTCTTCGATTTTGTGATCGTGGCCGCCAGCAAGAAACAGTACGATAGCTTCAGTGAAGAGGAAAGAACGGCAATAGAAAAAGCGATGGCCGAGGCAGTGGCCTGGCAGCGCCAGACGGCGGTTACCGAGGATGCCGAGAGCCTCAAGTTCCTTGTGGATTCGGGAATGCAGTTCGATCCCATTTCTCCCGAAGTTCGCGCTGTTCTGCGTGAAAAGACGAAAGCCGTAATCGATCAGGTAAAAGCAAAGGTCGGCGACGAGCTTGTCAATGCCGTTTTGGCAGAGATTGCGAAATGAAGGGAGAATGCCATCAGCCAGCGGATTCGACTAAGGCCGAATCCGCGGTCCTTCTTCTTTGTCTCAAATTGCTCGAGTTTATTGACAAAATTTCCCGATGGGTACTTATCGTCAATATGCTCCTGATGACCCTGTTGGTCGTTTTTCAGGTTCTGACCCGTTATCTTTTTTCCTATTCCATTGCCTGGGCCGATGAGGTATCCCGGCTTACCTTTGTGTGGGCCATGTTCTTGGCTATCCCTCATGGTCTCAAGGCCGGGGTGCATGTGGGGATCGATATTCTGGTCAGAAAACTTCCCACGACCTGGTTCGAGGGAGTCTCCCGAGGCATGATGATGTTTTGCGCCTTGCTCTGTCTGGTCGTTTTCTACTATGGTATCGGGGCGACCCGCGAAAAAATGCAGGAGCTCATGCCCATTCTCAATTTTACGGCGGCCGTCTACTACATACCCATCCTGATTTCCATGATACACAGTTTTTTTCACCTTATCCTTCAGGTGATTTTCGGAACTAAAATCTGGGAGGGCAGAAGCCCATGAGTATCGTGATCGTCCTTGTCTTTGCAGTATTGGCTTGTTTGGGCATGCCTTTGGCTTTCACATTGGGTTTTGCCTCTTTGGCAGGGCTCTTTATGGGCTCTATCGATTTCGTCGTGATGCCGCAGCGTATGATGCACGCAATCGACTCTTTTCCCCTGATTTCCATACCGCTTTTTATGGTGGCTGGGGAACTGATGGTTGAGGGCGGGATCATGGACCGGCTCGTCGACTTCGCCAATAGTGTGGTGGGACGGGTACACGGAGGACTTGCGCATGTTGCGGTTCTCACGGGCGCTCTTCTCGCCTCGGTCAGCGGCTCGGCGGTTGCCAGCGCCAGTGCGATAGGAAGCTCCATGGTCC
Source organism: uncultured Fretibacterium sp. (assembly GCF_938040765.1). GTDB lineage: Bacteria > Synergistota > Synergistia > Synergistales > Aminobacteriaceae > CAJPSE01. The sequence continues at coordinate 50 of NZ_CALIAA010000125.1, read as the reverse complement.
CCTCTTTGAGAAAATATTATGACGACGGCTATTCCAGCGCCGTTATCGCT
>NZ_CALIAA010000124.1 GCF_938040765.1 uncultured Fretibacterium sp. | reverse complement strand
GGACAAGAAGGAAGCGCCGACGGCGCTTCCTTCTTGAATGCACTTTTGACCTGGCGCTTCCCTAAAGCCCGACCTCCTGCCAAGCTCCGTCGATCCACTGGAGCGTCGAGCGGAAACCGAACTGCCTCAGGACCTCGGCGGCCTCCGGGATGAAGCGCAGGAGGGCCTGGGCGTCGTGGCAGTCCGCCTGCAGGGTCAGGAGGCGGTTCTTCTCCCGGAGCCGGCGCAGCAGAAAACCGTCCGGGTACGGCCGTCCCCGCCAGCGGAACCCGCTGGCGTTCAGCTCCGGGACGCATTCGCTCCCGATCACGACGTCCAGCGCCTCCAGCGCGGCCCTTCGGTACGCTTCGTCCTCCCTGAAAAAGCGCTCGTCCGCGTTGAACTTGCCTATAAGGTCGAAGTGTCCGACGACGTCCGGGCGCTGGGTCCGCACCATGTCCGCAACGCTCGCGTAATAGGCCCGGATGGCACTCTCCGGGCCCCCCATCGCCGCCAGGAGCGCCGCGAACCGTTCCTCGTCCCAGTCCACGGAAAGGCATTCACCGCCCACCTTCAAAAAGTGCACGGAACCGATCAGAAAGTCGTAGTCCGAACGGCGGGCCACCGGGGCCAGATAGTCCTGCTCCATTCCAAGGACGATGCGGAGGGTCCCGGCGTACCTCTCCCTCAGCCCCAGGATCGTCCTTCGGTACTCCGCCTCGGACCTCAGGGATCCCGCATCGAAGGGGGCCGGAGAATGGGCGCTGAAGCCCAGGTCCGTAAGCCCTGCGGCGACGGCCGCCCGAACCATCTCCTCGGGCGAGCTCCGGCCGTCGCAGAGCGTCGTGTGGTTGTGAAGGGTCGAGCGGATCACCGAAGCGCCTCCTGCTTCACCTTGTGGTCGACGACGTGCCGGGAGGCCAGCTCGCCGCGCACCTCGTCGAGGGTCACGCCGCACTGCACCATCAGCACGAGGGCATGGTAGCAGAGGTCCGCCAGCTCGTAAATCGTCTCCTCCCTCGACCCCTTCATGGCGGCGACGACGACCTCCGTCGCCTCCTCGCCGCACTTCTTCAGAATCTTCTCCAGCCCCTTCTCGAACAGGTAGGTGGTGTAGCTGCCCTCCGGCCGCCTCTCGTTCCGGTCCTGGAGCAGCCGGTACAGGTCGTCGATTGTGAGGCGCGGGTCCCCTTTCTTTTCCGCCCCTGTACCTTCCGCCTCCGCACCGTCGAAACAGGAGTCGGTCCCCCGGTGGCAGGCCGGCCCGTCCTTCACCACCTCCACGAGCAGCGCGTCCCCGTCGCAGTCGGGCCGCACGGACGCCACGCGCTGAACGTTCCCGCTCGTCTCCCCCTTGCGCCAGAGCGTCCCGCGGCTGCGCGAGTAGAAGCAGGTGCGCCCCTCGCGCAGGGTGATCTCCAGGCTCTCGCGGTTCATGTAGGCCAGCGTCAGCACCTTCCGGCTGCGGAGGTCCTGGACCACCGCCGGGATCAGCCCCCGCTCGTCGAACCTCAGCGCGCCGACGTCGAGTTCGAGGTCCATCCTCATATCCGACCCTATCCTTCCCCTCGGCCCTCGAGCGGCTCCTCGATGCGGACCGGGACCCCCCGCTCCCTCAGATAGCGTTTCAGCTCCGGGATGAGGACCGTTTTCGAGTGGAAGGCCCCGGCGGACAGGCCCGCGCCCACACCGGGGATCCGGAAGGCCTCGGCGAAGTCCTGCATCGTCCCCGCTCCCCCGGAGGCGACGATCGGGACGCTCACGACCCGGCCCACGGCCTCGAGCATCGGCAGGTCGAAGCCGCCCCGGACGCCGTCGGTATCGATGCTGTTCAGGACGATCTCCCCGGCTCCCAGCTCCTCCCCCAGACGGGCCCACTCCAGGGCGTCCCGCCCCGTGTCCGTCTGCCCGCCCTCCGCGAACACGCGGTAGACCTCCCCCACCCTGCGCACGTCCATCGACAGCACCACGCGCCGGCTGCCGTACTTTTCGGCCGCCCATCGGAGGAGCTCCGGATCGCGCAGCGCCCCGGAGTTCACGCTCACCTTGTCGGCGCCGCAGTCCAGGACCCGGTCGAAGTCCTCCAGGTCCGCGATGCCCCCGCCCGCCATGAGCGGGATGTGGACGCACTCCGCGACCCGGCGCAGGAGCTCGATGAAGATAGGCCGGCCCTCCCGGCTGGCGGCGATGTCGTAGAACACCAGCTCGTCCGCCTGGTTGTCGTCGTAAAAGCGGGCGAGGACGACAGGGTCCTCCACGTCGCGCAGCCCCTCGAAGCGCACGCCCTTGACGACCCGTCCGTCCTTGATGTCGAGACAGGGAATGATGCGTTTTACGGTCATGATCTCTCCTCCAGTTCGGAAAGCGCCGATCGAGTCAGCGCTTCCTCAGCGTAGTGCGCAAACGAGTTCCTCCAGACGAAGCCGCCCCGCATAGAGCGCCTTGCCGACGACGGCCCCCGAGACCCCCAGGCCGCGCAGCGCGAGGAGCTCCTCCAGCGACGAGATCCCCCCCGAGGCGATGACGTTGGGGATCCCTGAGGTCCTCAGCCGCTCGTACAGCGCGAGGTTGGTCCCCTCCAGCCTGCCGTCCTTCGCGATGTCGGTCGCGATGACGGTCGCGACGCCGCGCACCGCCAGTCTACCGCAAAACTCCAGCCCGTCGAGGCCCGAGCCCCGCTCCCAGCCGTGGGTCATGACCTCCCCGTCCAGCAGGTCAACGCCGACGGCGACGCGGTCCCCGAACAGCTCCAGGCAGCGGTCGAGAAAATCCGGGTCGGAGACGGCCGCCGAGCCCAGGATCACCCGTCCGGCCCCGGCGTCGAGATAGGCCCGGGCGCGCTCCTCCGTGCGGATGCCGCCGCCGACCTGGACGAAGAGCTCCGTCTCGCGGACGATCGCCTCGATCAGCCGGTGGTTGGCGGCCCGGCCGCCCCGTGCCCCATCCAGGTCCACGACGTGCAGGCACTCGGCCCCCGCCTCGCGGAAGCGCCGCGCCGCCTCGCATGCCTCCACGGAATACGAGGTCCGGCGCCGAAAGTCCCCCTGCTCCAGCCGGACGACCTGGCCGTCCAGCAGATCGATCGCCGGGTAGAGCCTCATCGCCCGGCACCGCGGCCCGATATCGGCATGCTCATAAGTTCAGGACCCCCTTGCTGGACGGAATCTCATCCCGAAAATCCGGGTCGGGCCCGGCCGCCTCGGCGAGGGCCCAGCCGAAGCCCTTGAAGACCGCCTCGATGACGTGGTGCGCGTTCTCCCCCGAGAGGAGCCGGATGTGCAGCGTCAGCCCCAGGGTCCGGACGACGGCCTCGAAGAACTCGCGCACGAGCTCCGTGTCGAACGCGCCGACCCGCGCCTGCGGCATCGGGACCTCGAAGCGGAGGAAGGACCTTCCGCTCACGTCCAGGGCCACGAGGACGAGGGCCTCGTCCATCGGCAGGAGGCGCTGCCCGTAGCGGCGTATCCCGCGGCGGTCTCCCAGCGCCTCGTTCAAGGCCGTCCCCAGCACGATCCCCACGTCCTCGACCAGATGGTGGAAGTCCACGCGCGCGTCCCCGGACGCACGGACCGTCAGGTCGAAGCGGCCGTGATAGGCGAGGAGCTCCAGCATGTGGTCGAGGAAGCCGCAGTCCGTCAGGACGTCATGGCGTCCGCTGCCCTCCAGGTCCAGCGTCAGCCGGACCGTGGTCTCCCTCGTGACCCGTTCGATCTCAGAGCGCCGCATCGGCCGTCCCCCTCCTCATATCCCGCAGGATGTCCCGGAGGGCGTCCAGAAACGCCCCCACCTGTTCGGCCGTCCCCACGGATACGCGGAGCCAGGCCCCGGTCCGTGCGGGCCTGCCGGGCTCATCCGGAAAGTGGCGCACCAGGATGCCCCGCTCCCTCAGGATACGGTGGAGCGACGCGGCGTCCGCCGGGGGGCGCGTGAAGACGAAGTTCGCCTTCGAGGGAACGACCTCCGCGCCGAGCGCCTTCAGTCCCTCCTGGAGGGTCTCGCGGTTCCTCATGATCTCCCGCCGGGTGCGCTCGAAGTACGCCTCGTCCCTCAAGGCCGCTTCACCGGCCGCCAGGGCCTGAGCGTTGACGCTGTAGGGGTTGAAACCGAACTTCAGCGTCATGAGATCGGCCGCGAGCGAGCTCGACCCCAGGGCGAAGGCCAGCCGGACCCCGGCGAGCTGGCGCGACTTCGAGAAGGTCCGGATCACCAGCAGGTTGTCGTACTCGTCCAGCAGGGGCGCGGCGGACTCCGCCCCGAAGTCGACGTAGGCCTCGTCGACGACCGTCAGGCGGTCCCGGTCCTGTTCCAGCAGCCTCCGGACGTCGGGGAGCGCCAGGGCCAGCCCGGTCGGCGCGTTGGGGTTGGCCAGAAAGACCGTCTCCCTGCGGCCCCGGTAGTCGTCGACGTTCAGGGAAAAATCATCCCGGAGCGGTACGGTCTCGAAGGGCACCCCGAACATCCGGCAGAATACGGGGTAGAACCCGTAGGTGACGTCGGCGAAGACAGCCCCCCTCGGGCAGAACCCGTGAAAGCAGAAGGCGAGCAGCTCGTCGCTCCCGTTCCCGGTTACGACCCGGCCCGTATCGAGGCCGAAGCGCTCGGCGACGGCGCGGGTCAGGCCCCGCGCCTCCGGGTCCGGGTAGAGGTTCAGCCTCTCCGCCTCGGCGGCGGAAAGCGCTTGCAGCACGGCCGGAGAGGGCGGAAAGGGGTTCTCGTTGGTGTTCAGCTTGATCACGGGCCGCCCGTCCCGCGGCACCTCGCCGGGAACGTAGCGGACAAGCCCCGCGAGCCTGGGATCCAGGAAATGCCGCGTCATGATCTTGCCCTCCAGGGATCCGTCAGGCGTTCGATCGCCGTCCGGATGAAATGATAGCGGGAGCGGTTGGCTATCAGGCGGGCGCTCAGGGGCGCGATCTCCTCCAGCACCTCGAGCCCGTTCTCCCGAAGCGTCGTCCCGGTCTCGACGATGTCCACGATGACGTCGCCGAGCCCGACGAGCGGAGCCAGCTCGACGCTCCCGTGCAGCTCGATGACCTCCGCCGCCCGGTTCTTCCGGGCAAAATGCTCCCCCGCCACATGGGGATATTTGCTGGCCACGCGCAGGACCCGCGAGGGGTCGTCGGAGAACCCGGCCGGGGCCGCGACGACCATGCGGCAGGCCCCGAACCCGAGGTCCATGAGCTCGAAGACGTCCGGCTCGTCCTCCATCAGCACGTCCTTCCCGACGACGCCGATATCCGCCGCACCATGCTCCACGTAGACCGCGACGTCGCTGGGCTTGACGAGGGTCGCCTCGATGTCGCCCATCGTGAAGGCCAGCCTGCGCGACCCGTTCCGCAGTCCGGCGCAGTCGTAGCCGCTCCTGTGGAGCAGGTCGGCGACCGACTCGCTCAGACGCCCCTTGGGGATGGCCAGGCGGATCATGACCTTCCCTCCTCCCGGATCTCTCCCGCCGCATCAATGCGCCGCACCGACGCCGCTCCCACGGCCTCCGCGCGGCTGCGGCAGACGCGCACCTTCAGCCCCTCCCGCACCCAGGCATCCACCCGCCCGAGGACCGCGCGGAGGTCGGGGCATTCGTTGACCAGGGCGACGTCGACGGGGCGCGGCCCGTCGCGGAACAGCGCGTCGAGCTCGGCGAGGTAGACGGCGAACCCCACGGCGGCCGAGGGCTTCCCCAGCTTCTCGAGCAGGTTGTCGTAGCGCCCGCCGCTCAGCACGGGCCTGGGCAGGCCGTTGACGAAGCCCTGGAAGAACAGTCCGTTGTAGTAGTCCAGCCCCTGGACCACGGCGAAATCGAGGCGCAGGCGTCCTCCCAGGCCGCTCGCCTCGAGGACGCCGCAGAGGGTTTCCAGCTCGCTCAGCTCCTCCTCCGCACCCCGGTCCGGGAAGACCTCCCGTATCGCCTCGAGGGCACGATCCGGCTCCTGCGGAAGCCGCATCAGCCGGGCCAGGGGCCGCGCCCGTTCCTCCCCGATCAGGCGAACGAGGTCGTGGAGGTTCCTGTGGCGCACGCAGCCCAGCACCGCCTCCGTGAGGGGAACGCCCTCGAGCGAGCGGGCGAGAAGCCCCAGGTGCCCCAGCGCCAGGACGAAGTCCCCGGAGAACACGGCAAGGCTCCTCAGCGCGAGCAGGAGCACCTCGGCCTGAGCGTAGAGGGGGTCGCCGCCCAGGGACTCGATCCCGATCTGCCGGATCTCGCGAAAGTCCCCATCCCGCCCGCGGCGGAACACGCTCTCGGCATAATGCCACTTCGCCGGGACGGCGCCGGGCTCGTAGCTCTTGACGATGCTCATCGTAACGTCCGGCTTCAGCGCCATGAGCCGTCCGCGCGAGTCCGGAAAGGTGATCGCCGTCTCCTCGTTCAGGAAATCCCTGTTCTCCCGATACAGGTCGTAGGGCTCGAACTTCTCGATCCGGTAGCGGCGGTAACCGTAGCCCTCGTAGAGCTGCCGAAGCGTCAGGACCGCACGCTCTCCCCGGGTCAGGATATCGGGGGATAAATCCATCTCAGCTCACGCCTCTCTTTAATTCTTCGTGTTATCACTCTAAAGCAATGAATGATATTCTACACCACCTCATTTCGGGGGACAATCGGTCGAGGCAATAAAAAAACATTGTCAAGCAAGACAGAGTATGTCAGAATGAACGAGACGGAGACCGTGCGGATCCGGCCCGAACGGCCCGAAGCGCCGCAGCTGGTTTTTTGTGGGCTCCTGCCGTTCCTCGTGGATCGACGAAGGAGGGGCTTTGCGACGGCATCTTCCGAATCCATTACGACATGCGTCCGGAGAGCGGAGGTGTTTCGAGAACATTTTACACGCAATGACGATACCAATCGGCTCCTGGCGGCGGATTGTTTTTGGGATTTTCGGGAGGGCTGCCGGCGGCAGCCTCAAGGCATGGAGGTGTTCGGAGGAGGGGATGAAAAGGAAGATCGTCTACGATCACAGGAGATGGATGACTCGTTTCTACTGCGGCGCTGTCGTTCTATCGTCTCATCTTTGTTTTCGAGTCGATTTTTCAGGGTAACGCATTGGAGTGTTCTTTGAAAAGCGAGGCAGGTCGGTAAATAAGTCGGGCTCTTCACATTCCTCACAACCATATGAAAAGAGGGTTTTCTATGACAATTCGAGGGAAGCTGCGTTTGATCGCAGGGGTTATTTTTCTGGTCATCCTGTTGATGACCGGCATCACTTATGTCCGGTCGGGAACCATGCTCGATAATTTTCTGAAGAGCTCCGGCACCGAGATTGCCGTAAACGCGGCGCACATCTTCGAGGATCAGCTCGATCGTTACATCATGACCGTGAACATCGCCGCGGCCGCCATGCGCCAGACCTACAACGACGCAGCGAATCCCGAGCTCGGGGCGAAGAACGTCGAGTTGCTCTGCGAGCGAATGCTGAAGAACACCGAGGACAAGAACATCCTGAACATGTACCTGGCCCTGGAGTCCACGGGGTTGCTCGCCATCGCAAGCTCGGAGGGCAAGTGGGTGGCTCCCGCAGGATATGACGCCCGGACGCGGAGCTGGTATCAGCGGGCCGTGGCCGATCATGGGACGACCAAATTTACGGAGCCCTACGTCGAGGCGGCATCGGGCAAGCTCGTGCTCGCGGCGACCAAGGCCGTCTACGACGACGACAACAGGTTGATCGGCGTGGCGACCATCGAGGTCGAGCTGGACAAGCTGAGCGCCTTTGTGGTCGGGCAGAAGGTCTTCGGACACGGGGCGGGCGCGCTGGCCCAGAAGGACGGCACTCTCGTCGCCTACATCGACAAAAATTACGTTTTGAAGGGCAATATTCTGAACGGGCGGGATTTCGACGCGTCCGTGCACGCCTTTGCGGCAAAGGCCCTCAACGGGGAGACGGGCTTTGCCGATTACGTAAACAACGGCGAAAGACGGCGCGTTTTCTACGCCCCCGCCGGCCACGACTTTTTCTTCATCGTCTTCTTCCCGATCTCGGTGATCGAGGCCATGGTGCACGGCCTGACGGTCTTTCTCATCGTCATCGCCGCAGCGGCGCTTCTGGTCATCGGCTTCCTCATCTTTGCCATCATGCGCAGCCTTTCCCGCTCTCTCAAGGGTATGAGCGCCGCCACCGCAACCTTGAGCAAGGGAGATCTGACCGTCCGCTTCAACGAATCCGGACGCGACGAACTGGCCGTCATGTCCCGGGAGCTCAACGCGATGCTTTCCTCCGTCTCCGAGACGCTCCACAACATCCGGACGGAGGCCGACGAGACCTCCAAGCAGGCGGACACCCTGGCGGCCCTCTCCGAGGAGACCCTCGCCTCGATGGAGGAGGTTGCCGCTTCCATTGAGCGCGTCAACGGCGTCGTCAACTCCGCTTCCTCCGCAACGGAGGAGACTCACGCCTCCATCGGAGAGATTGCCGACAGCGCCCAGTCCAGCGCACAAAGCGCCACCGAGAGCGCCGAGCAGGCCTCCCGGGTGGCGGACGTCTCCAAGAATGCCGTCGACGAGGTCGGGGTCGTCGTCGCGGGGATGAAGGAGGCCAAGGACAAGTCCAGCCAAAGCATCGCCCAGATTCGGGAGCTCGGACAATCCGTCAATGCCATTTCCTCCTTTGTGACCACGATCACCTCCATCGCCGACCAGACCAACCTCCTGGCGCTGAACGCGGCTATCGAGGCCGCGCGAGCCGGGGACGCCGGGCGAGGGTTCGCCGTCGTCGCCGAGGAGGTGCGCAAGCTGGCCGAGGAATCGGGGCATGCGGCACAGGAGATCGAGAAGTTGATCTTGGGCCTTCAGAAGCACTCCGAGAGCTCCATCGAGGCGACCGAGGAGACGGAGAAGCTGCTGGTCGAGACCTCGGCTACGGCGGAGACAACGCAGCAGAGGCTGAATGGGGCCATGGACGCCATAGCGCGCCTGAACGAGGCCATCCAGAACATCGCGGCGATCTCCGAGGAACAGGCCGCCGCCTCCGAGGAGATGACGTCGGCGGTGCAGCACGTCACGGACGCCAATCATGATGTCGTCGAGGCCACCAATTCGATCCAGACCGCAGCCCATGAGACGACCAAGGCCGCGGAATCCATCGCCGGGGCCGCACAAAGCCTGGCCTCGACGGCGGAGAAACTTCAGGGATTCATCGGGTCCTTCATCCTCGACAATCGGGGCGGCATCGTTCCACAAAAGCAGTAGCTTCCGCTTCCGAGAAGGAGGGCGCTCGGCGATCCCGGATAGGGCTTTGCCGAGTGCCCTCCTTTTTTTGGCGCCGAATCCCTTTTATCCTGAAGTTTGGGGGACGTTTGAAGGAGCATTCATTGAGTTCCCAATCCCTCAAAGGCCCCGATGTTTCACGTGAAACATCGGGGATGAGAACTCGACTCCATGAGGCTCAGCCCGCGCATTTCAAATCCGGACCACTCCGGACTACTTCGGACCACCTCGACGACATCGTCCCCCCGCATTTCCCTATAAAGGGGAATCGTCCGGGAGTAAAGGCACAGAAAGTCCATCCTTGAAGGCTTTCGACAGCCCGACATCTCGCCTCGGAGAGATGTCGTTTTACCCTATCCTTTATCCCTGGCTTCTCTCCCGAATGAAGGCGGCTTGGAATGAGCAGGTGTCAGGAAGTCAAGGGCCGTTTACAAAATCCTAAAAGAAAAAGCATGAACAGAGCTATTCTCCGGGGTCAAAACCCTTAGAGCTTTGTGAGGCTTGAGCCCTTTGCAGCCATTGAGAAAACAAGCTGGTGATCTTTCGCGATGCTCCGGAGAGTCGCAATGCTCCTTATCCACATCTTCATGGACCTTTGCAGGACTCGTTTCGCCTTGCCTTTGTTCCTGGGGGGTGCCGGGCGCGCGAACTTCCGCTCAATGCCGTTTTTCATGACAGCTCCGCAAAAGCATGATGCCTTAGATTCCCTTGAAAGTCTTTGCCGTTATCTCTACGGGCCGTCTCTATCGTACAGGCCCATTCCCCCAACACCTCTTCCGGAAAACGTGCGGCGGAACCCGCCGTCCCATCGGGCGTAACAAGAGCATAAAGCTCCCGGATGAAGTCGGCGAGAGCCACCTTCGGTGTAGACAAGGGAAACATGGGCACAGCCATTGTGAACGGAGCAGTCACATTTGTGGCCTTGGGACGGAATCTTATCGATCGTCGGAGGGGAGACGTGATACTCCTCGGCCAGCAGGGCAACTGGGACATGCTCTCTGTGGTGCTTGAGATCGATCTCCTTCCGCTGCAGAGGAGTCAATTGGGTGCGTTTGTGGATGTTCATTTCGGGCGGCTTCTTCCCGGGCGATTTTCCCCTGCAACTTTACCTGGCTTGCAAAGGACCCAAAATCAGCCTGCGGATGAGCTCGCAAAGGGAAAAAGCTTGAAAGCCGGTTGTACCGCCCCTGGACAATCTACGAAAACGAAGCGGATGCCCCTCAAGGCGGCCTTTTTCATCGACCTACATTCCAGCTCCATGAAACCCTCTTTTGTGGACAACTCCTGTGTATATTGTGGGTAACCCCAAAAATCGCGTTTTATCCTTGCATGTCCTCCACAATCATTCTTTTA
>NZ_CALIAA010000123.1 GCF_938040765.1 uncultured Fretibacterium sp. | reverse complement strand
GAGACAACACCCATCTAGGCCCGAAAGGATTGGAGCGTTTATGCGTCGAAACCGAGTTCTGAAGTTTTTTCTTGTTCCCATCCTCATCATCCTGGGCAGCGTCCTTTCCGAAAGAGCCGACGCCGACTTCGACAACGCCGTTTTTCCGCTTTTGCAGGGGATCGAGAAAATGTCCGTCCACTCGCCAAGCCTCAAGGACCTCGGAAAGGACATCCCCTTCGAATCGGTATCGGGCGACATCATCACGCAGAACTCCTTCAACGGCTCGAGCTGGTTCCGTATCCCCATGGAGGACCTGGTGCGGGATATCGAGGGCCTGTCCCTGCGCCCCGACGAGGGCGGGGTCCTGATGATCACCTCGCCCCACATCACGCACGTGGACTGCTTCGTCCCCAAGACGCTCTCCACCTACGAACATTATTCCTACGACAAAGATTCGAGAAATGTCCTCCAATTTCTCTACACCCGCTATCCGGTTCTCTGGCTGGCATCCCTGAATGCGGCCGCCAAGGGCGGCTACGCCTACCTGAACGTGCGCTCCGACTACCCCGTCGCCGCCAGGCTGTGCCTGCTGGCGCCGATGTCCTTCATTCGCTTCTTCTTCAAATCCCTGATCACTCAGCTCGCCTTCGTAGGAATCATGATCGCGTTCGTCGTGACGTACTTCCTCTTCTACATGATGACCGGAGAGAAGGAGTACCGCACCTTCACGATCCTCCAGTTGAGCACCACCCTGCTCGCCGCCTCCTTCAACGGACATTTTCACGCCTACATGAATCTGCCGGCCTCGCTCTCCGTATTCATCACCTGGTCGGTATTCGGATTGGCCAACATCGTGGGCGCCCGTTTTCTACTCTCCGAACTTCAGGGGGCCCCCCGAATCCAGAAGGCCTACAGGCCGGCCCTCCGCAACCAGTGCGCCCTGGCGCTCGGGGTGCTGGCTGCGGCCATGAACGGCCGTTTTATCTGGGTCTATATCGGCGCCACGTGCGCCTTTCTCCTGAGCCTCACCGGCTCCGTGCTCCTGTTCGTCCATATGGTCAGGACGAGGACCTCCCTGCGCAGCCTGCTTCTCTATGCGGTGTCCCACATCACTTTTTTCCTCGGCATAGGGATAATGTTTCTGGGCACGTACTATACCCCCTATTACCTCGACAAGCTCTCCTATCCGGACATCCCCTACATGTCGCTGCTGATCGCCGCCCCTTTTTTCTCGATCCTGCGGAAGCTCTTCGAGAGCCGAGCCCGATTCGACAACTACAACCGCCTGCAGGCACAGAGCGCCCACTATCGCGAGCTCAGCCAACGGGACGGACTGACGGGGCTGTACAACCGCTCCTACCTGGAGCAGATCCTCAACGACAGCGTCAGGCATGCCGAAAGGACGGGGAAAAGCCTTTCCTTCATCATGCTCGACATCGACCATTTCAAAGAATTCAACGACACGTGGGGGCACCAGGAGGGGGACCGGGCACTTGCGTTCGTGGCCCGGGTCATCCGGGACTCCCTGAGGGAACAGGACGTCGCCGCACGCTACGGGGGGGAGGAGTTCAGCATCGTTCTGGCCGGGGCGGACCTGTTCATCGCAAACATCGTCGCGGAACGGATCCGCAGGAGCTGCGAGGCCCGCTCCTTCTCTCTCGGCGGGGACAGGACCCTGACGGTCTCGCTGGGAGTTTCCCTGTTCCGCCCCGGGGAGACGCCGGATTGCCTGATCCGGCGCGCCGACGAGGCCCTCTATCAGGCGAAAAACAATGGGCGAAACCGCGCGGAAGCGGAAGCGCCCCACCCCTTCCATGCCCCCCGGAAACCCTCGCTGCCCCCCTCGGCGGACGATGGCTCCATCCATACCCACGCCCCGGAGGAAGGGCCGGAACGATAGCGCGGGGAGGCGCGGACATGGCGTTCTACATCGGAGTGGATATCGGCGGGACCAACATCAATGTCGGCGTAACCGACGGGACGGGGAACATCGTCGGGGAGGCGGAGACACCGACGGGGGCCAACCGCCCTCAGGAGGCCGTCATCGGCGACATCCTGTCGGCGGCCGACCGGGCCGTCTCCGCCGCGGGGGTTCTCCGCAGGGAGATCTTTGCCGCGGGGGTGGGATGCCCCGGCACGGTGGAATCCTCCTCCGGGACCGTCGTCTACAACAACAACCTCGGCTGGAGGAACTTCCCTTTAGGGAAACTGCTGTCCGAGGCATGGAGGCTCCCCGTCCGCGTGGAGAACGACGCCAACGCCGCCGCCCTCGGGGAGGTCTGCGCCGGCAGCGCCAGGGGCGCGTCGAGCGCCATGATCCTGACCCTGGGCACCGGCGTGGGGTCCGGATTCGTCGTCGAGGGGCGCATCTGGACGGGATGGAATGCGTCGGCCTGCGAGTTCGGGCACATGGTGATCGTGAAGGGCGGGCGGCCCTGCACCTGCGGACGCCGCGGCTGCCTCGAGGCCTACGCCTCGGCGACGGGGCTGATCGACATGACGCGCGAGGCCATGGCCGCGCATCCCGAGAGCCTCATGAACGCTCTGGCCGAGAGGGAGGGCCGGGTCGGAGGACACACCGCCTTCGCCGCGGCGGAGCGGGGCGACGCCGCGGCGCTCCGCGTGGTGGACGAGTACGTGGACTATCTCGCCTGCGGCGTGACGAACATCGTCAACGGCCTCCAGCCCGAGGTCGTCGGCATCGGCGGAGGCGTGGGAAGACAGGGCGACCGGCTGCTGGCCCCCCTGCGCCAAAAGGTCTACGCCGAGGTCTACGGCGGCCGAGGAGAACGCTTCACCCGGCTGACCCAATGTACCCTGGGCTACCGAGCGGGCCTGGTCGGCGCGGCAATGGCCGCGATGCAGAGCACCGTCTGAGGAAGCGCAAACCGTCTGTCCTGAGGCATATCGAAGCGGATTCGATCCGTTTTTCCCCGAACCCGAGCTCGAAATTTCTCGTAAAAGGAGTGGTCGAAATGCCCGTAGTGCTCGTTTTCATCGTTCTGCTGACTGCGTTCCTGTTTCTGACCTTCTTCGCCATGCTCAGGCGTTACCGGCGCTGCCCCTCGGACAGGATTCTCGTCATCTACGGAAAGACGGGAGAGGGCTCGGCCCGGTGCATCCACGGCGGCGCCGCCTTCGTCTGGCCCCTCTTCCAGGACTACGCCTATCTCGACCTGACCCCGATCTCCATCGAGATTCCGCTTCAGGGCGCGCTTTCGAGGGAGAACATCCGCATTGCGGCCCCCTCGACCTTCACGGTGGGCATCAGCACGGAGCCCGTGATCATGAAAAACGCCGCCGAACGTTTGCTGGGCCTCAACCTTTCGGATGTCCGCAAGGTGGCCGAGGACATCATCTTCGGTCAGTTCCGCGCCACCATCGCCACCATGAACATCGAGGAGATCAACAAGGACCGGGAGAAATTCCAGTCCGCCGTCATGGAGTCCGTTGAGGTCGAGCTCGCGAAGGTCGGCCTGCGGGTCATCAACGTCAACATCAAGGACATCGACGACGAATCGGGCTACATCAAGGCCCTGGGACAGAAGGCCGCGTCCGAGGCCATCAACCAGGCCCGCATCGACGTCGCTGAGCAGGAGAAGAAGGGACAGACCGGCGTGGCCGAGGCCGAGAAGGAGAAGAACATCGCCATCAGCCTTGCGGGCAAGGAGCAGCGCATCGGCGTCGCCAAGGCCGAAAAGGAGCAGTCCATCGGCGTGGCCGAGGCCGAGAAGGAACAGCGTATCGGCGTCGCCGAGGCAAACTCGCGGGCGATCGTCGGCGTCGCCTCCGCCGACAAGGAACAAAGGATCGGCGTGGCCGAGGCCGAGAAGGAACAGCGCATCGGCGTGGCCTCCGCGGAGGCGGAGGCGGTAAAGGGCGAGAACATCGCCAGGCAGGTCAAGGCCCAGTCCGAGGCGGAGCTGCGCGAGAAGGTCGCCGAGGCGGACAAGCGCGGGACCGTGGCGGAGAAGACGACGCAGGCGGAGGCCCGGCGCATCGCCTACGAGGCCGAGCTCGAGGCGGAGGTCGCCCGAAAGGAGCGCGACAAGGCCGCTCAGCTGGCCAATACGATCCCGGCCGCCGAGGCGGAGAAACAGCAGCGGATCATTGCGGCGGAGGCCCTGATGGAACAGCAGCGGCGTGAGGGACTCGGCGAGGGAGAGCGCATCAAGAACGAGATGCTGGGCCGCGCGGAGGGAATGAGGGCCATCTTCGAGGCGAACGCCGAGGGTATCCGGAAGCTGGTGGAGGCCTCCGGCGGCGACGCGAACGCCGCATTCCTGCTGATGATGGCGGATCGCGTCCCCGCGATGATGGAAATTCAGGCAAAGGCCATCTCGAACTTCAAGATCGACAAGGTCACCGTCTGGGACGGGGGCGCGGGGGGCGGAAACTCCATCTCCGGCCTCGTCCGCGACTACGCGACCAGCCTGCCTCCGCTGCAGGACCTGCTCAAGATGACCGGCGTCATCGGCCCCGGGCTTCTGGGACGCAGGGAGGAAGAGAAGCCTCCCCACCGACCGGCCCCCGGGAGCGCGGATAAAGCCCAATGACGCCCTGGGAGTGGACGCACGCGGCCATAGGGGCTCTCGCCTCCGCAATCTTTCTCCTGCAGACCCTCGGCATGGGGGAGGACGGCGGAGACGCGGATTCTTCCGACACGGACTTCGACTACGGAGAGATCCACGACCATGCGTCGGGGTTCTCCGGCTACCTTTCCCTGCGCAACTTCGTGGGCTTCTTCATCGGCTACGGATGGGTGACCCTGGCGAGCCTCCTGTCCGGCGTCGCGCCGGGGCTCTCCTCGGCCTTCGGCATCGCGGCCGGCGTGGTCTTCGTCCTCGCCTCGCTCCTGTTGATCAGGACGTTCCTCGGGTTTCAGGAGGACGGCAGCCTGAAGCTGAACAACCTGATCGGCTCCCGGGCATCCGTCTACATCGCCATCGCAGGCTCGGGCGGGGGACAGGGCAAGGTCATGGCCGACACCCGGGCCGGGCGCGTGGAGCTGCCCGCGCGGACCCGCGATCCGCAAAAGCTCCTTCCCGGAGAGCTTGTCGAGGTCGTCGGGGAGGACGGCGGCGTTCTGTGGGTGGCCCGCATCACGGAGGACCGCCCGAAAACGGAGGGGAAAAACGAGCGATAGCCGAAACGGCGGGGGCGATGCAGCCTTTCCGGTCCGCAACATCGGCGATTTTCCGCTGGCGTACCCGACGGCGTGCCGTTACGATGCTCGTATCGTTTTCCCTACTTCAGCAGGAGGGATTCAGCCATGAAAATTTCACTACTGACCACCGGCGGGACCATCGCGTCCGTGGAGTCCGACCGGGGCCTCCAACCCGGCCTCGCGGGGGAGCAGCTGCTCCGCGTCTGTCCCGGCCTGATGGGCTTCGAGCATGACGTCGCCGTCGTCGATCTGATGTCCAAGGACAGCTCCAACATGCATCCCTCCGACTGGCTCGTCATGGCCGACTGCGTTCGGGACAGCGCCGCGCGCTCGGACGCCATCGTGATGCTCCACGGCACGGACACCATGGCGTGGACCGCCTCCGCGCTGTCCTACCTCCTGAACGACGTCCCCGTCCCCGTCGTCCTCACCGGCTCCATGCTCTCCGCCGAGGTCCCCGACAGCGACGTCTCGGAGAACATCTACGCGGCCTTCCACTTCGCGCTGCAGCTGGCGATGTACAAGCGCCGGGGCGTCTCCGTCGCCTTCGCGGGCCTGCTCCTCCACGGCCCCCGGATCACCAAGATCGACAGCCGCAGGAAAAACGCCTTCGTCGGCGTGGACTACCCTTTCCTCGGGGAGATGAGGGACCGGGGGACCCACAAGATTGCCTGGCTCACGGCCCAGGTCCCGGCCCTGTCGGCCGAGCGGCCCTGGGGGCCGTCCCCGGCGGTCGAGACGAACGTCGCCCTCGTCCCGATCTTTCCCGGGCTCTCGGCCCGTTTTCTGGACGCCGTCGCGGACACCGGCCCCAGGGCCGTCGTCCTGGAGGGCTATGGGCTTGGCGGCGTGCCCTTCATGGGGGAGAACCTTCTGCCCGCCATCGAACGGGGAATCGCCAGGGGAATCCCCTTCGTGCTCCGGGGGCAGGCGCCCTTCGGGGGGACCGACCCCGCGGTCTACGAGGTCGGCCGGCGAGCGCTGGACCTGGGGGTTCTGTCGGCCCGCAACATGACGCGCGAGGCGCTGATGAGCAAGCTCATGCTGCTCCTCCCCGTCTCCGCGCCATCCGATCTGGAGCGCCGTCTGGGCGCCAACCTGTGCGACGATGTCCTGTAACGACCGGCGCGCGGCCTGCGGGGACAAACAGGCCGCCCTGAAGCGCCTGACGGAGATGTCCCGAACCAGCGGGTGAGCCGCCAAAATAGGTCCGGCGGACCTGGCTCAGGTTTTGGCGGAGATCCCCCATGTCGAGAGCGACCGGGTCCTCGCGACGTGGAGCGGCGGCGAGGACGCGGCCCTCTGGACGATCGACGAGCGCCGGTTGGGCGTCCTCACCGTCGATTTCATCACGCCCGTATCCGACGATCCCTACGTCTGGGGACAGATCGCCGCGGCCAACTCCATCAGCGACGTGTTCGCGATGGGGGGCCGTCCCATCGTGGCCCTGAACGTCGTCGGCTTCCCCTCGAAGGTCCTCGGGCTGGAGGTTCTGAAGAAGGTGCTGGAGGGGGGCTTCGAGAGGACGCGCGCCTCGGGCGCGTTCCTCGTCGGCGGCCACAGCGTCCAGGACGAGGAGCCCAAATACGGCCTCGTCGTCTACGGCGAAGTGGACCGGGACGCAATATGGCGCACCGTCGGAGGGCGGCCGGGGGATCGGCTCCTCCTGACGAAGCCCGTCGGCACGGGCGTCGCGGTCACGGCGATCAAGGCGGGGATGGTCGAGGACCCCCGGACGGCCGAAGAGGCCATGCGATGGATGACCACCCTCAACGACCTCCCCCTCAGGCTCTCCGGGACGCTGCACCGAAGCATCCATGCGGGGACGGACGTCACGGGCTTCGGGCTCGTCGGGCACATCCTGGACATGCTCAGCGAGAGCACCGTGGACTGCGAGCTCTCCCTGTCGCAAATTCCGGTCCTCGGCGGAGTTCCGGAGCTCGCGGACATGGGGCTGGTCCCGGAGGGCGCCTACAGGAACCGGGAGGCTTACGAGAAGCAGGTGGACATCTCGGAGACCTTTTCCCCGACGCTCGCCTCCCTGGACATGATCTACGACGCCCAGACCTCCGGGGGGCTGTTGCTGGCCGTGGCTCCCGATCAGGCGGACTCGCTGTTGCGCTTCTGCCGGGAGAACGGCTTCGAGCGTTCGGCCCTCATCGGAACGCTTACGGAGGGGACGGGACGCATCCGGGTTGCGCCCTGATCGGCCCGCCCCCGGCAAAAAGGCCTACAGGGCCTTCACGAAACCCTCAAGCGCGTCCATGGCCCGCATCAGGGTATCCCGCGACTGCGTGCAGGCGATCCGAACATACCCCTCCCCGCTCCTCCCGAAGGCGCTGCCCGGGATCGTCGCAACTTTTGCGCTCTCCAGCAGCCTCCAGGAGAAGTCCTCGCTCGAGAGCCCCGTTCCCGAGATGTTCGGGAAGAGATAGAACGCCCCCTCCGCGCGATGACAGCGGATCCCCTTCATGGAGTTCAGTCGTTCGGCCACGGCCGCCATCCGGTCCGCAAAGACCGCACGCCGCTCCAGGAGCTTTGCATCCTGAGTGTCGAGAGCGTAAAGCGCGGCCTTCTGCCCCAGGGTGTTCAGCCCGTAGGTCTGCACGGCCGAGATCAGCGTCATGGTGCGCATGACCTCCTCGGGGCCGATGGCATACCCCAGCCGCCAGCCCGTCATGCAGTGGCTCTTGGACAGGCCGCCCATGGTGAGGGTCCGCTCGCGCATTCCGGGCAGGGTCGCCAGACAGACGTGTTCCCCGCTGAAGACCAGGGACTCGTAGATCTCGTCGCTGAGGACAAAAAGATCGTGTTCCTGCACGAACGCGGCGATCTCCTCGAGCTGGGCGCGCGGCACGACCCGCCCCGAGGGGTTGCAGGGCGAATTCAGGAGCAGCCCCCTCGTCCTGGGCGTGACGGCACGTCTCAGATCCTCGACCGTCGGGGCGAAGCCGCTTTCCTCCCGCGTCGGAACCGCGACGGGGATCCCTCCGTTGCCCTCCACCTGTGAAAAATAGGGAGGGAAGCAGGGCTCCACGAGCAGCACCTCATCCCCGGGATCGAGCAGCGCCCCGAAGGCCAGGTGCGGCACCTGCATGGCCCCGACGGCCATGTAGACCTCCTCCGGCTTCGACTTCAAACCGTGATGGCGCTCCCAGTAGCGGCACACGGCCTCGCGTACGTCGTAAAATCCCTGAAGGGGCGGATAATGGGTGAATCCATCCCTGGCGGCTTTTGCCGCAGCCTCGACGATATCCGGTTCCGTATCGAAATCCGGCTCGCCGATGCTGAGGTTCAGCACCCCCTCCATTCTCTCGATCGCCTGAAACATGCGTACCATTCCCGAGGGGCGCAGATTCTCGTGGCGCTTTGCCAGCCTCATTGCCATACACTCCTTTCTCCATCGTTCAATGCGACAGCGGATGAGCGTATTGTACCTTATGAAGAGAGGAGGCCAAGGGTACCCTCGGCCTCCTCGATCTTTTGGCTGTTTGGTCCTTTTTTCGTGATGACGGGGGCGGCCCCTCCTTCATCGGCAAGGGATCCGACCGTCGGAGGGCGCGGAAGAGCCCCCCGGCGCCCTCGCTCAGGGATGAAGGAATACGGCTACTTGCTGCCCAGCCCCGCCAGGTACTCGTTGATGCTCGCGGCGGCCTTGCGCCCCTCGCCCATCGCCAGGATGACGGTGGCCGCGCCCAGGACGATGTCACCGCCGGCCCAGACCTTGTCCAAGCTGGTCTTCTGCGTCTCCTCCTCGACGATGATGTTGCCGCGCTTGTTGACGTTCAGCCCCTTCGTCGTCTTCGCCATCAGGGGGTTCGATTCGTTGCCCAGCGCGACGACTGCGGCGTCGATCTCCAGCACGTGCTCCGTGCCGGGCTTTGCCACCGGGCTGCGGCGGCCCGACGCATCGGGCTCCCCCAGCTCGTATTCCAGCAGCTCGACCCCCGCGACGCGCCCTTTCAGGGCCCTGTCCTCCGTCTCAAGGGGAATGAAACGGGTGGGATTCTTCAGGAAGAGGAACTCGACGCCCTCCTCGAAGGCGTGCTCCACCTCCTCGGCGCGGGCCGGCATCTCCGCGCGGGTGCGGCGGTAGATGCAGTAGACCTTCTCCGCCCCAAGGCGGTAGGCCATGCGGGCCGCGTCCATCGCGACGTTGCCGCCGCCGAAGACGGCCACGCGCTTCGCCTGATAGAGCGGGGTGTCCGCCCCCTCCGTGTCGTAGGCCTTCATCAGGTTGGCGCGGGTGAGGTACTCGTTGGCGCTGAAGACGCCGGTGAGGTTCTCCCCCTCGATGTTCAGGAACTTGGGGAGCCCTGCGCCCGTCCCGATGAACACGGCGTCGTACCCCTCGGAGTCGAGGAGCTGCTCCAGGGTCTCCGTGCGTCCCACCAGGAAGCTCGTCTCGAACTTCACGCCCATTTTCCTGAGATTCTCGACCTCCTTGGCCACGATCTCCTTCGGAAGACGGAACTCGGGAATGCCGTAGACCATCACGCCGCCCTGCTTCTGGAGCGCCTCGAAGACCGTGACGTCATGTCCCGCCCTGCGGATGTCCGCCGCCACGGTCAACCCGGCCGGGCCGGAACCGACGACGGCGACCCTCCTACCCGTCGGAGCGGCCGGCGTGGGGACGGTGGTCTTGTCGTTGTTTCGCTCCCAGTCCGCGACGAAACGCTCAAGGCGCCCGATCGCGACGGATTTCTCGACGGACTTCAGCATCTTTCCCACCGTGCAGAAGCTCTGGCATTGCTTCTCCTGAGGGCAGACGCGACCGCAGATCGCCGGAAGGAGGTTCGTCTCCTTGATGGTATCCACGGCCTCCTTGAAATCCCCCTTCTGGATGCAGGCGATGAACTCGGGGATGTGGACCCCAACGGGGCAGCCCTTCACGCAGGGCTGATTCTTGCAGTTCAGGCAGCGTTCCGCCTCGACCCTGGCCTGCGTCTCCGTGTAGCCCAGCGCCACCTCCCCCATCTCGCGGGCCCTCTTGACCGGATCCCGCGACGGCATATCCTGCTGCGGGATGGCCGCCCTGTCCTTGGGGGTCAGCGTCTTGCCCTGAATTCCGCCCCAGATCGACTCGGCCTCCTGTGCCAACATTTCGGTCGTCTTGTGTTCCATCGTCATGCCCCCGCCTTCGCGTCCAAGCCAATGCGGCACTTGTGGTATTCTTCCTGCTCCCTGGCGCGAAACGCCCCCATGCGCGTCATCATGTTGTCGAAGTCCACCTTGTAGCCGTCGAACTCCGGGCCGTCGACGCAGACGAACTTCGTCTCGCCCCCGACGGAGACGCGGCAGCCGCCGCACATGCCCGTGCCGTCGATCATGATCGTGTTCAGGGATACGGTGATGGGAACGCCGAAGGGCTTCGCGGTGGCCACGCAGAACTTCATCATGATGGGAGGCCCGATGGCGACCACCTCGTTGGGCATGGCGTGTCCGTCCTTGCCCTCGCAGAGCTCCTTCAGCGGATCGGTCACCAAGCCCTTGCGCCCGTAGGAGCCGTCGTCCGTGACGACGATGACCTCGTCCGCGATGGCCCGCATCTCATCCTCGAAGATGACCAGGTCCTTGGACCGGGCCCCGATGATGGCGATGACCTTGTTGCCCGCCTTCTTGTGGGCCTGCACGATAGGATGCATGGGCGCAACGCCGATGCCGCCGCCCACGCAGACGACCGTCCCTATCTTCTCGATGTGGGTGGGGCTTCCGAGAGGCCCAAGGAGGACGGGGATCTCGTCGCCCACCTCAAGCTGCGACAGCTTGAGCGTCGTCGCCCCCACCGTCTGGAACACGATGGCGATCCAGCCCTCCTCCGCGTTGGCGTCCGCGATGGTCAAGGGCACCCTCTCTCCCAGGTCCCGATCGATCTGGAAGATGATAAACTGCCCCGCCTTTCGGTTCCGTGCGATCTCCGGCGCCGTCACCTTGAAGTAGTAGACGCTCTGCCCCCTCTCAAGGTCATGAGAGAGCTGCCTTTTTTCCAGAATCGTATGCAACAAATAACCTTCCCCCTCGCGATAGTGAAATAAAGGTATTTTCACGACGGTGCGCCCTCTGCTCCGGGACAAGGGCGTACCGCAAACCCGAACATCCTGAAGGAAAAACTCCGACGCCGTACGTCCGCATCTCCTTCAAAAATTTTTTGACGTCCCGATTAAGCGGAACGGATTCAGTACTTCGGATCTCAATTATCCTGTCTGACAATACGGAAACCCACAATCCCTCCTCTTAATGATAAGCCTTTTTTCTCAATAAGACAAGGTTTGCTTGCCCGCTCTTTTCTCGAGGGAAGGGGCGAAAAACGAGGAAAACCGTTCCGATGAAATGATTTTTTGCAATTGATGAAGGGTGTAGAAAATGTCT
>NZ_CALIAA010000122.1 GCF_938040765.1 uncultured Fretibacterium sp. | reverse complement strand
GGACGGCCTCCTTCACCGCGTCCAGCGCCACGTCCATGGGGTCCTTGCCCCCCGAGCTGCGTTCCTCGATCATATCGGTCATCTGCTGCACCCCCCATGCCCAGAGCGACGCGAACATCGTCACGGGGAGGGCGATGGACTGCGATGCGCCGGGGGCCCGGAACTCGAACTTGTCGCCGGTGAAGGCCACGGGCGCCGTCCGGTTCCGGTCGCTGTCGTAGGGGATGATCGAGGGGAGCTTCGCGAGGCCGAGGTCCATCGGCCCCCTGTCCGGAAGGGAGACGTCCGCCTGGTCGAGCCGGGACAGGAGCTCGGTCAGGGCGGACCCCAGATATACGCTGGTGATGGAAGGGGGGGCCTCGTGTCCCCCGAGGCGGAACAGGTTGCCCGCCGTGGCCGTGGAGGCCTGGAGCAGGCTGTGGTACTTCGAGACCCCCAGCACGACGGCGGCCAGGAAGGTCAGGAACACGACGTTGCGCCGATGGCTGTGGGACGGCTTCAGGAGGTTGTTGCCCTCGCTGTCCATCAGGGATACGTTGACGTGCTTCCCGCTTCCGTTCATCCCCTGGAAGGGCTTCTCGTGGAAGAGCAGGCGCAGGTCGTGCCGTCTGGCCAGTTTCCGCATCGTCTCCATAAGGATCTGGTTCTGGTCGCAGGCCGTGTTCGCATCGGAGAAGAGCGGGGCGAACTCGAACTGGCAGCGCGCCACCTCGTTGTGCCGCGTGGCGATGGAGATGCCGAGCCGCGCGAGGTCGCGCTCCACGTCCTCCATGTAGCTCAGGATGCGGGGCGGTATGGCGCCGAGGTAATGGTGGTCCAGCTTCTGGTCCTTCGCGGGCTGCGCGCCGATCAGCGTGCGGCCGCAGAACCGGATGTCCGGACGCCCCTGGGCGCGCGGACGGTCCAGGAGGAAGAACTCCTGTTCCGCGCCGACCGTCATGCGGACGCTGCGGATCCCCCTGCGTCCGAACAGCTTCAGGAGCTTGAGCGCGCGTCCCTCGAGGGCGTCCAGGGCTCTGAGCAGGGGGGTCTTCAGGTCGAGCGGGGTCCCGTCGCAGGACAGGAACACCGAGGGGATGCAGAGCGTACCCCCTTTGGCGCTCTTCACGATGAACGCGGGGCTGCTGATGTCCCATGCGTTGTAGCCCCGTGCCTCGAAGGTGGAGCGCTTCCCCGCCGAGGGGAAGGAGGAGGCGTCCGGCTCGCCCTGGATCAGGTCGCTTCCCCGGAACACGTCGATGGGGGTACCATCGGGTCCGGGCACGGTGAATGCCTGATGTTTCTCGGCCGTCAGCTCGGTCTGGGGGTGGAACCAGTGCGCCCAGTGCGTCGCCCCGTGCGCAACGGCCCAGTCCCGCATCGCCATCGCCACGGTGTCCGCAAGCCCCGCGTCCAGCTTTTGTCGCCCCTCCATCGCGGCGACAAGCCGCTCGTAGACGTCCTGGTTCAGCTTCTCCTTCATGGCCCTGCGGTCGAAGACCATAGATCCGAAGATCTCCCGCACCGTCGGATATTTATCCCGCAACATCATCATCTCCAGATATCAAACATAAAAACACGGTGAAAAAACTGCTTGTTCTCGACATAATGATATTATAGCCTGTCGTTGAATCCATTTTAAGCGTGTGACTGCGTGTCCTTATGCGGAAATATTTCCGTTGGACGGTTCCTCGGTTGCCCTCGTCTCATCGAAGGGGCGGGGCCATGCGCCGTATCCCCCATAGAGTTTGAGCCCTCAATCTGAAGGGTGAAAATATAATTTGCAGATTTTGGTGGACAGATGCCTTCTTTCTCTATACAATCGGAGTGTTGACCCCTCGGCCCTGCCGGGCCGCCTCCATCTTATATATGTTCAGGAAGGAGCAGGTATTTCATGGAAAGTATTTTGGCACTACCCTTTTTCGAGGAACTCCTGAAATGGACCACTCAGGCAAACAGCTTTCTCTGGGGCACGAAATTCCTGATCCCCCTCCTCTGCGGGACGGGGATATTCTTCACCCTTCGGCTGGGGTTCGTCCAGGTCTCGAAGTTTGGGATGGCCTGCCGCAGGCTCTTCGGCAACTTCTCGCTCTTCGGAGAGGCCGCGGGCAAGTCGGGAATGAGCTCGTTCCAGGCCCTGACGACGGCCATCGCCGCGCAGGTCGGAACGGGAAACCTGGTGGGGGCCATGACCGCCCTCGTCACCGGCGGCCCTGGGGCCATCTTCTGGATGTGGGTCGCCGCCTTCTTCGGCATGGCCACCAACTTCGGCGAGGCCTGCCTGGCGCAGCTCTATAAGGAGGAGGACGAGACGGGGCAGGTGGTCGGCGGCCCGGCCTACTACATCTCCCGCGGGCTCGGCAACGGGCCCGTCGCGAAGTTCCTCGCGGGCTTCTTCGCCGTCGCCATCATCCTGGCCCTCGGGTTCATGGGCAACATGGTCCAGGCCAACTCCATCAGCGACGCCTTCAAGAACGCCTTCGACATCGACCAGGTCGTCGTCGGCATCGGCCTCGCCGTCATTGCCGGCGCCATCTTCCTGGGCGGCGTGAAGCGCATCGCGGCCGTCACGGAGAAGCTCGTTCCCATCATGGCTATCCTTTACATGGCTGCAGGGCTGGCCCTCATCGTCATGAACGCCTCCCGCATCCCGGCGGTGTTTGCACAGATCTTCTCCTGCGCCTTCTCAGCCAAGGCGGTCTGGGGCGGGGCGGCCGGCGTCGCGGTGGCCACGGCGGCCCGCTACGGCATCGCCCGCGGCCTCTTCTCCAACGAGGCCGGCATGGGCTCGACGCCCCACGCCCACGCGGTGGCGAAGGTCAATCATCCCGTGGAGCAGGGCGTGCTCGGCGTCATCGCCGTCTTCATCGATACCTTCGTCGTCCTGAACATCACGATCTTCACCGTCATGTCCTCCGGGATCCTCGACACGAACTTCAACGAGAAGGGCGAGCCCATCAAGAAGGGGATCGTCCTCGTCCAGGAGGCCTTCAAAGCGCACTTCATGGGGGAGTTCGGCTATACCTTCATCGCCATCTGCCTGCTGTTCTTCGCCTTCTCCACGATCATCGGCTGGTATTACTTCGGGGAGACGAACATCCGTTACCTCTTCGGCGCCAAAGGACTGCTTCCCTATCAGCTTATCGTCGTGCTGTGCATCCTGACGGGCAGCTGCCTGAAGATCGATCTGGTCTGGGAGCTCACGGACTTCTTCAACGGGATCATGGTCATTCCGAACCTCATCGCCCTGCTGCTCCTGAGCGGAAAGGTCGCCCAGCTCCTGAGGGAGTACAACGAGGGCAAACCCTTCGACCGCAATCGTCTGCTGTAACCGAGCCATCGGATCTTCAGGCTCCCCGCTGCCGGGCGGACAGGCTGTTCCCCTGTCCCCCCGAAAGCGGGGAGCTTTTTACTTGGGATATTGGGCCTCTATCATAAAGTTCAGCGATACGTAATTTGCCCTATTGCCGATCGCGAGGCGAAGGGCTAATATTTTCGCATAACAATTAGCACTCCGATAGCTTGAGTGCTGACATAAATCAGGAGGGGATTTTTAATGAATCTCAAGCCGCTTGGAGATTGTCGTTAAGGTGCTCTCTCGCGAGGAGAAGACCAAGGGAGGCATCGTCCTTCCCGATACGGCCAAGGAGAAGCCGACGGAGGGCGAGGTCATGGCCGTCGGTTCCGGCAAGGTCCTGGACAACGGTCAGAAGCTGCCCGTCGAGGTGAAGGTGGGGGATCGCATCATCTTCAGCAAGTACGCGGGCACGGAGGTGAAGATCGACGGCGACGAGTACGTCATCTTCAGCGAGCGCGACGTTCTGGCTATCGTCGAGAAGTAGCACCATAAGTTTCTGACAGGAGGGACACCTATTATGGCTAAGATTCTTTCTTTCGGCGAGGATGCCCGCCGTGCAATGCTTCGCGGCATCGATAAAGTTGCGGATACGGTCGGTGTGACGCTTGGCCCCAAGGGGCGCAACGTGGTGCTGGAGAAGAAGTTCGGCTCTCCCACCATCACCAACGACGGCGTGACCATCGCCAAGGAGATCGAGCTCGAGGACCCGTTTGAGAACGCGGGCGCCCAGCTTCTCAAGGAAGTGGCGTCCAAGACCAACGACATCGCGGGCGATGGCACCACGACCGCCACGATCTTCTCCCGCGCCATCATCCGCGAGGGGATGAAGAACGTCGCCGCCGGAGCCAACGGCATGCAGATGCGCCAGGGGATCGAGAAGGCCATCGACTTCGTGGTCGACGAGCTGAAGAAGAAGTCCATCCCCGTTAAGGAGAAGGAGAAGATCGCCCAGGTCGCGGCCATCTCCGCCAACGACAGCGCCGTGGGCGCGCTGATCTCCGAGGCCATGAGCAAGGTGGGCGAGGACGGCGTCATCACCATCGAGGACAGCCAGACCGTCGGCACCACCCTCGAGATGGTGGAGGGCCTTCAGTTCGACAAGGGCTACATCAGCCCCTACATGGTCACCGACAGCGAGCGTATGGAGACCGGCTTCGACGACGCCTACATCCTGATTCACGACGGCAAGATCAGCAACATCAAGGACCTGCTTCCCGTCCTCGAGAAGGTCGTCCAGACCGGCAAGCCGCTGCTCATCATCGCCGAGGACGTCGAGGGCGAGGCCCTGGCCACGCTGGTCGTCAACAAGCTGCGCGGCGTCATGCAGGTCGCCGCGGTGAAGGCGCCCGGCTTCGGCGATCGCCGCAAGGCCATGCTGGCCGATATCGCCATCGTCACCGGCGGTCAGGTCATCAGCGAGGAGGTCGGCCTGAAGTTCGAGAACACCGAGCTCTCCATGCTGGGCAAGGCCAAGAAGGTCCGCATCACCAAGGAGGACACCACCATCACGCAGGGCGCCGGAAACTCCGAGGAGATCCGTAAGCGCGCCGCGCAGATCAAGAAGGAGATCGAGGACTCCACCTCCGACTACGACAAGGAGAAGCTGCAGGAGCGCCTGGCCAAGCTGGTGGGCGGCGTGGCCGTCATCCAGGTCGGCTCCGCTACGGAGACCGAGCAGAAGGAACTGAAGCACCGCATCGAGGACGCCCTCAACGCGACTCGCGCGGCCGTCGAGGAGGGGATCGTGGCCGGCGGCGGCGTTGCCGCGCTGAACTGCTCCGTCGCCCTTGAGCCCTTCGTCGAGAAGCTGAAGGGCGACGTCCGGACGGGCGCTCAGATCGTCCTCAACGCCCTCAAGGCGCCCCTCTTCCTGATCGCCGAAAACGCCGGCTACCAGGGCGACGTGGTGGTCGAGAAGGTTCGCACCCTCAAGGCCGGACAGGGGCTCGACGCCGCGACGGGCGAGTACACCGACATGATCTCCGTCGGCATCATCGACCCCGTGAAGGTCACCCGCTCCGCGCTTCAGAACGCGGGCTCCATCGCCGCGATGGTCCTGACGACCGAGGGCATCGTCGCCGACAAGCCCGAGAAGAAGGAGCCCATGCCGGGAGGCATGCCCGGCGGCATGGGCGGAATGGGAGACATGTACTAGACCTCCCGCGATACGTGAAGGCAAGAGAGCCCTGCGCCCCCGGCGCAGGGCTCTCTTTACGGGCGGGCAAAGGGCCTGGGATCGGCGGAGGTCCTGAAAGGCCGCTCGTCCGAATTACGTAGAACATTCTCGTACGGGCTTGTGAGCGGCCGACGGCACGGGGCATGTTAAGATTAGGGGGAACCCGAGGCCCTGCGCTTTTTGCTGCGGGGGCTCGAAAACGTCTCGTAAAGCAGGTGTAGGACATGAAACGTTCTTTCGCTCGCGCTGTCGTTGCAGGACTGTCCGTGCTGACGGTCCTCTGCTCTTCTCTGCCCGCCTCGGCCATCGATATCGGCGACATCCTGAAGAAGGGTGCGCTCATCGTCGGAGGCGGAGCGGTGGTGACGGCCATAGCCGGCCCCATCAACGACTTCATCAACACGGTGACCCTCAACAAGGGGGCCAAGTTCCAGGGACATACGAAAGTGGTGCCCATCGTCTCGTTCGGAAGCGGCACGCATATCGGTGCGGCCCAGGTCGGGGGGCACTCCCGGACTGCGGTGAACAATACTCAGGCCGTCGCACAGCTGGAGGTCGATTTCAAAGGCGTGAGGGCCAAGATCCTCGTGCCCATCGATTCCCTCAATCCGGTCGAGCGTTTTCGCCGCGTTCAGGGCGTGGGGGTCACCGCGATCATCGACGTGAAGATCTGATTCTTTCCGGGGATGGGGGAACAAGAGGAGAGGGGCTCGCGGCTCCTCTCCTGGTATTTGCATCGGGGAGATGGGGTTGTCAGCCGGACCGGCCCCAGGACGCCGCTCCCGGTTTTTCGATGAGGTACGCCCAGGTTTTTCGGGGCAGGAAGTTCGACTGGCGCTTTGCGGATATCCTTTCCCTCACGGCGGTGCTGCGGAAAAACTCCTGCCAAAGCGCCTGGCAGACCTCCTCCTCGCGGGTGATCCTCAGATGGGCCGGGAGCGCCGCGTCCGTCAGAAACCAGCGTCCCGCCTCGTGCAGGGCTGCCCGTCCCCTGCCGGTGTCGTGGAGCACCCAGCGGGCAGGCAGCCTGCTGCGGAAGTGTCCGGCGAGGAGGGGCAGCACGTCGCAGTCCGGGGCGAAGGGGGCGTAATAGACCCCGCCCACATCCCGAAAACGGATGAGCCCCATCCAGCGGTGAAGCTCCCGGAACGAGCGTCTCGCGGCATGGAGGACGGCCCCCATGCATGGGGCCGCCAGGTCCGCTGCGGCCCTGGCCCCCTCCTTCCAGAGCCGAGAGAGGCAGCGCCACACCGCGAGGTCTATTCCCTTCTCCTCCGACATCAGGGCGAGACAGGCTTCGGACATCCATCGTCGGCCCAGGCGCTCCTCCAGCACCGCGGCGGTCGCCTCCGCCAGGGAGGGGTCGCTCCTCACCTCCGTGCTGTCCAGCAGCACGCCGCTTGACCCATTCGGGGAAAAACGCAGAATGTCGTCGGGGAGGGCGCCCTCCCGGGCCGTCCTGTGTACGAGCGTCATCATACCGTTCCAGGTACCGTCGTAGACGTAGATCATCATCCCTCCTGCGGCGTGGGGAGGTCTTCCGGGAACGGCAGCCGGAGCTGGGGGGAGAAACGCCTTCCCTCCAGGATCGCCCGCAGCCCCTCCAGGGACGAGACGTATCTCGGCGCGGCCGACCTCTCTTCGAACCGCAGGAAGTGCTGGGCCCGCTTCATCGTGACGCCCAGGCGCCTGAGGTTGTCCCGGTCGAGCCGCCTCGCGCGCCGGGCCGTCAGGATGCGCCTGGCGGAGGTCACCCCGATGCCGGGTACCCGCAGGAGCGTCTCGTACTCCGCCCGGTTGGGGTCCACGGGAAAGAGATCCATGTGGCGCAGGGCCCAGGCGCTCTTGGGGTCCAGCCGTTCCTCGAGGTTCGGGTGGGCCTCGTCCACGATCTCGTCCGCGCGGAATCCATAGAAACGCAGGAGCCAGTCCGCCTGATAGAGACGATGTTCGCGCAGCAGGGGGGGCGCGGCGTTCAGGGCCGGCAAGGTGGGGTTGTCGTTGACGGGGACGTAGGCGGAGTAATAGACGCGTTTCAGCCCCATGCGGCCGTAAAGCCCCTCCGAAAGGCGCAGAAGGGTCAGGTCGGGCTCGGGCGTAGCCCCGACGATCATCTGGGTGCTCTGACCGGCCGGGGCGAAGGAAGGAGCCCTTTTCGCCGGACGGCGTTCCGAGGTTCGCTCCTCGATTCTTCCGCTGATGTACTTCATGGGGGTAAAGATGGACCTGGCGCTCTTCTGGGGGGCCCAAAGCCCCAGGCTGCGCTCCGTGGGAAGCTCGACGTTGACGCTCACGCGGTCGGCCAGGCGCCCCAGGACATCGACCAGCTCGTGGGAGGCCCCGGGGATGACCTTGGCGTGGACGTAGCCGCCGAAGCCGAACTCGCGCCGCAGCAGCGCGACCGTTCGGATGAGATCGAGCATGGTGTCGTCGGGGCTGCGCCGCACCGCGGAACTGAGGAAGAGTCCCTCGATGTAGTTGCGCCTGTAGAAGGCGGCCGTGATCTCCGCGACCTCCCGCGGCGTGAAGGAGGCGCGCGGCACGTCGTTGCTGCGGCGGTTGATGCAGTAGGCGCAGTCGTAAATGCAGTCGTTGGTGAGCAGCAGCTTCAGCAGGGATATGCAGCGCCCGTCGTCGGACCACGTGTGGCAGACGCCCGCAGGGCAGGCATGGCCCAGCCTGCCCCTTCTTCCGCCGCGGTTCGACCCGCTGGATGCGCAGGAGACGTCGTATTTCGCTCCCTCCGTCAGGATGCTCAGTCGGCTCTGCAGGTCATGCCCCATCGCGGTCCCCTCCGTCGTGCCGATATGTTATCTACCACATTCGTCGCAACTTAATGCGTCGTTATTATAGCAGACCGGGGCCGCGTATGAAAAACGAGGCTCCGAAGCCCCGAATAAAAAAGCGAGGGCCCCGGCATGGAGCCCCCGCATGACAAACAACTTGGAACAGGGATGCGCGTTCAGGGCAGCTTGGCCGACGTCATGGCCTTCATGATCATCTCCGCGGCCTCGCCTCGGGTCACGGGCCGGCCGAAATGGAACTCCCGCTCCGATTTGTAGAGGTCCAGGATGCCGAGCGGCGACAAGGCTTCCACGGCCGGAGCGTTGGGGTGTTTGGAGGAGGCGAAGAACGAACCCTTGCCCTTGGCCCTGGGGAAGGCCTCGGGATCGGAGAAGCCGAAGGTGTCGCAGAGGGCCTTGACGAACCTTCCCCGGTTCACGAAGGCGTCGGTTTTGTCCCCGAGCTCGGGGAGGAGTCCGAGCGATGTCCCGGACGCCTTGCGGGCCTTTTCCATCATGGAGACCGTCTCGGCCCATGTGAGGATCTCGTCGATGCCGAAGGTCCCCTTGTCGTGCCCCTTGATGATGGCCATGGCCAGGACGGGGTCGTCGAGGTCGCTGATGTCGTAGGACGGAGCGTGAGGCGGTTCGATCGGGGCGATCAGGCCGTGGACGCTGGCGATCTGCGCGGCGTTGTAGCGGGGGTGTTCGGGGGGGACGTCCGAGTACTTGCAGAGCGACAGGACGACACCCGCCTCCAGCAGGGCGCGCTGGACCCGAACGGCGGGCAGGTCGCGAGGCCGGACGCCCTCGCGGACGGAGAGGGCCGCAAGCGCCCCCGCGGCCTGGCCGGTCATCATGCAGATGGGCTGAAGGCGCAGGGCCCCGGCGGCGAGGCGCGTCATGGAGAGGTTCTTCTCGGCTGCCAGAAGCCCGTCGATGTCCCGGGGGATGAGCGTGCGCAGGGGAACCTGAAACGGCCCCCGGGGGCGGTTGATCTGGGTCGAAGCCGCCTTCTCGTCGAACTTCCACTCCATATCCGAGTCGGTGTCCGCACCGTGCAGGTCCAGGATATAGCCTCCGATCGCGATGGCGTCGGGAAACTCGTGGCTGGTCTGACCGTCGCGATAGCTCAGGGAGTTCTGCAGCAGCTCCGAGGAGGTCAGGGTGTAGTTCCCGACGATACGCCGCGATTCCCGAACATAGGGGATGGCCGGCATCCGCCGCACGATCTCCAGCCATTCGTCCGGGAGCCCCTCGGCGGCCCGGGGCAGGACGGGATGGTGGTATTCGTCGTCGGCGACGGACCAGTTCTCCCCCAGCTCGTTCTGCATGTAATAGATGTAGTGGAGGGTCTTGATCAGGGCGTCCCGCTCCACCCTGCTGCGAAGGTCCGGGTTTTCGAGGTAGCCCGTGGGCAGTCCGCGCTTCCCCTCCCAGCCGTACTTTCCCGGGTAGTCGTTGCCCCAGTTGACGCCGCACTTCGATATATGGGGCCAGTTCTCGCGGTTCGCGTCGTACCCCCAGTAGTTGGAGGAGTCGGGAAGGCCGCGGTAGGCGTTGTGGCTGACGACGTTGACGGGGAGCGTCACGGGGTAGACGCCCTTGAAGTCCATGCCGTCCGGTGTGACGTAGCTCTCGTAGTTGCGCCGCGCCAGCTCGTACCCGGGCAGGGGCGTGAGCACGCGCAGATGGTCCGGAATGCCCTCGGGGTATTTCTGGATGATGGCGACCCACGTGATATCCTGAATCATGGCGTTGGGGTCGACGAAGGGGGAGATGGAGTTGCCGGCGCGGTACTCGGCATGAGCCAGGGGCAGGACGTCGCCGTATTCCGTCGCGTCGATGAGGACGCGGCAGGCGACTTTTCGTGTGCCTCCGGCGTTCCTCACCGTCACTCCCCGGACCGTATTCTTCTCCATGGATACCGCGGCGACCTCCGAGGAGAGGAGGATGTCCAGGGTGTTCCTGCCCCCGGCACGGGCGTCGTCGACCAGCTCGTAGAGCATGCGCTGCCCGATGTGGGGCTCGAAGGCGACGCTGCGTGCATCCCAGTAGCACGTGCCCGTGGACTTGCCCATGGGCTCGTAATAACCCTGGACCTTGGACAGAAGTTCAAGGTAGAGTCCGCTGCGAAGACGGCTGAGGTCGTCCATCGTCGAGACCCCCGCGGCCGTCGCCTGCCCGCCGATCCAATCGCTCGGTTCCACGACGAGGACGCTGGCCCCGAGCCGCGCGGCCTGGATGGCGGCCGCGATGCCTCCGAAGCCCCCTCCCGCGACGACCACGTCGTAATCCCGCCTGCCGATGTGCTGAACGCTTTTGGCCTCCGCAGCGCCATCGAGGGACGCGAAGCCCGCCAACAACGCCAAAAAGAGGAATGTCGAAAAGACTCCCGCCGTACGACGCTTCACTGCTCTCGAGACGCTTAGGGAACTCAAAAGAAAACCTCCTGCCATGAAAGGTGGAAAACGGAGCATTTTTCCGCTTGTTATTGCTCTATCCGCTATTCGCCGCTGAGGCACACGCGTATCGTGCCGGCTGCGTACCGGGAGAAGGAGAAACGATGTCCCTTGGCTATCCAGTAGTATTCGTTCCTGCCCGTATCGAAACGGGGCATGGACCCGTACTTCTTCTGTCCCTGCCGCATCAGCTCGTCCATCGCGCGCAGCAGGTCGATGTTGCGCTCGAAGCGGCGGGAGAGATCGATCCTGTAGGCCGCGTCCTTCACCAGATAAATTTCGATGCCCATCTCCCCGTGCAGCCAGGAGCTGCGGAGAAGGTCGTCTCCACCTCCGACGGGGGTCGTCTCCGCCGGAGGCCCCAGAAGGGCTTCGGCGTCCTTCGCGGTCATGCCGGGAGACAGCTTCCCGGCCAGCTGCAGAAGGTCCTCGGCCGCGCTGGCGGCAAGGGCGGGGGCGCGGCCCGGCAGAAGCAGGAGACAGACAAAGAGAAAAACGATTCGCCGCAGGGGGGGGGCGGTATGGTTCCGTCCCGAGTCGTTCCGGTTCATGGAGGCTCACTCCGTCCTTTCGAACGCCGATTGATGTCGATAATGCCGATGATAAAATGCGGGACACGACAAAAATAGATCATACACCATCCCCGGAAAAATTTCCTCATGGACCTCCCTCCGCGGTATAATAAAATTGTAGGATCATGGAGCGGGGAGATGGACAAAATCGTGTCCGTTCGTAAAATAGACGGATATTATATGAGCCGTGCGCTAT
>NZ_CALIAA010000121.1 GCF_938040765.1 uncultured Fretibacterium sp. | reverse complement strand
TACCCCCTGCTGCCAGAATTTCTCAACTAAACCCTTGACTTTTTCTAGCAGGTCTTACTCGTAAAGGACACTGCCTTGCTCGTCAAATACGCTGCCTTACCCGTGAAATACGCTGCGGCATGCGCGCGCCCATTATAGCACCCGGCGGGCCGGGAGCCCCCCTTCTTCCGGGGGCTTCGTGTACAATGGTCCCGATATCGCGGTGGGGCCCCAAAAGGAGGGGGCCGCATGGGACGGAAAAGGGCTTGGGATGGGAAAGGAAGCGATCGGCGTGAAAATCGGTTTCATCGGTCTGGGCGTCATGGGCAGGCCCATGGCGAGCAACCTGCTGAAGGGCGGGCGGTCCGTGACCGTCTTCAACCGTTCCTGGGCTGCGGTCGCCGCACTCGCTCAGGACGGGGCGGAGGTGGGGCGATCGCCGCGCGACGTGGCCGAGCGCTGCGATGTCGTCATCACGATGCTCCCGGACTCGCCGGACGTCCGGTCGGTCCTCTGCGGTCCGGACGGCATTCTGGAGGGTCTGACCCCGGGGAAGGTCGTCGTGGACATGAGCTCCATCGACCCCGTCGTCGCCCATGAGCTCTGCGCCCTCGTCGAGGAGCGCGGCTGCGGCATGCTGGACGCCCCCGTGAGCGGAGGGCAGGAGAAGGCGGAGAAGGGGAACCTGTCCATCATGGTCGGGGGCAGGGAGGACGTCTACGAGCGCGTCCGGGACGTCCTGGACCTGATGGGCAAGAGCCTCCATGTCGGCCCGAGCGGGGCGGGGCAGGTGACGAAGCTCGTAAACCAGACGATCGTCGCGGCGAACATCGCGGCGGTGGCGGAGGGACTGGCCTTTGCCAAACGGGCCGGCGCCGACCCGGAGCGGGTGTTCCGGGCCATCCGGGGCGGGCTGGCCGGCAGCCAGTGCCTGGAGGACAAGGCGCCCCGAATGCTGGAGGGGCGCTACGAGCCGGGGTTCCGCATCGAACTGCACGTGAAGGACCTGAACAACGTGCTGGCGGCCGGGCGGGGACTGCACGTCTCCATGCCCCTGGCCTCGCAGGTGATGGAGATGATGCAGAACCTCATGGCGCGCGGCTGCGGCCCGCTCGACCATGGAGCCCTGGGCAGATACTACGAGCTGCTGAACGGCGTGTCGCTGAGGAAGGAGTGACGGCCCCCCGCAGGGAGCCCGGAAACGAGGACGGGAAGGAAACGCACTGCCGGCGTTCCTCCCCGTCCTTGTTTCAAACCTAGCCTCGCCGCACAGCCGGGCCGATCGTTTCGTTCAGATCGTTTCGTTCACTCCACCCTCTTCAGCAGGCCCTCGAGGGCGGAAACGGCCTTGTCCAGGGAATAGGCCAGCTGCAGGCAGGTGAGCATCAGACGCTCCTCCTGGTTGATCCCCTTTGCCGGAGAATCGCTGGCGGCCGCGACCAGCGACTCGATGCGCTCCACCGCTCCGGGATCCAGAGCGGTCTCAACGCTGTAGTTTCTCTTCCCGATCGTGATCCGGATATTCCTGGAGGCACACACCGGAGCTCAACCCCGCCATCTTTCCCTGACGAGGTCGATCAGGCGTTCGTTCAGGTTCCGCAGCTTCGCCTCGATCTCCGCCCCGACGCGTTCCGCGCACAGGACCTCCTCGCCCGCGGCCTCGAGAGATCGCTGCATCTCCTGCCTGACCCTCACGCACTCCTCGTCGCGCTCGGCGGCATGGGCAGCGAGGCGACGGACCTCTCTCCTGAGGTCGTCCCGCTCCTGGATCAGCACGTCGATCCTCTCACCAAGCCGATCGATCAGGGTATCGATACTTCTCGGCTCCACCAAGCCCATCCCTCCTCCGCCCCCCGCTCCGCCCGGACGGGCCGGGCGCGGCCGGACCACCCCGGACCGCCCCCGTCCGCATCCCTGACGCACCTAGCGCATATTGTACCCTTTTTGGACCAGGGTGTCCCGCACCAGGCCGTGAACCCGCTCGACCTCCTCGTCGTTGAGGGTCCGGTCGGGCGCGCGGTAGGAGAGCGAGAAGGCGAGGCTTCGGAACCCCTCGGGGATCCCCTTGCCCTCGTAGACGTCGAAGAGCCTCAGCTCGTCCAGAATATCCCACCCCGCCGCGCCGCGCGCCGCCGCGCGGATGTCGGACGCCGCCTCGTCCTGGGTCCGTTCCGCCGGGGCCAGCATCGAGATGTCCCGGAGCGAGGCCGGGAACGCGCTTGCAGGACGAAGCACGGGCCGACAGTTCCCTCGGAGCTCCTCGAGCTCCGAAAGCCTCAGCTCGAAGAGGACGACGGCCCCGCCCCCCAGGCCCAGCTCCTGCTCCAGGACGGGCTTGAGACGAGCCAGCCACCCCAGGGACCGGACGCTCCCGTCCGGGGCCGCGGCCCGAATCTCGGCGGTCTGCCCCCCGTGCCCGAAGGGCTGCCGACCGGCGACGAACCGCGGGGTCAGCCCACAGCCCTCCAGCAGCGCGGCGACGTCGGCCTTGACGCTGTAGAAATCCTCCCCCTGTCCCTTCCAGGGCGTTCGAGGGTCCGTCCCGTCGAAGACGAGGCCCGCGACGGCATCGTGCTCGACGTGCGTGGACGCGCCGGGCGCGGTCCTCAGGAAGACGCGCCCCTGCTCGAAGAGCCGAACGGCCCCGCGCCAACCGGAGGCGGCGCTGGTTCTGAGCCCGTTCAACAGGCCGGGGACCAGCGTGGTCCGCATGGCGATCTGGTCCTGGCTGATCGGGTTCGCCAGCGTCAGGGGATGGGCCCTCGGATCGTCCTCCGGCAGCAGCAGGGCGCCGGGGAAGTTCTCCGGAAGGAAGCTGTAGGTCACCGCCTCCACGTAACCGCGCGCGACGAGGCAGGAGCGCACGAGGGCCGACAGGCGCATCGGCTCACCCCTGTCCCCGCCGCGGGGCGGCTCGCCCGGCAGACGCCCGGGGGCGTCGTTGTAGCCGCGGAAACGCCCGACCTCCTCGATCAGGTCCTCCTCGATCGTGATGTCCGGACGCCAGGTCGGCGGCACGAAGGTCCGCGCCTCGTCCGTCCCGTCCCCGCCCCGTATCCCGAACCCCTCCAGAATGGCGGCGGAGGCGTCCATGTCGCCCCAATCCAGATAAGTCTGAAGTTTTTTCTTCGTCAGGGTCACGGGTTTGGGCTTTGGAAAATCGTTGGACGCGGAGCGCACGCGGTAGCCGATCTCCGCGCCGCTCCAATCGCGCATCAGCTCGAGCGCCAGGGAGAGGGCGCGCGCACTGAGGGTCGGGTCCACGGTGCGGGCGAAGCGGAACGCCGCCTCGGAGGCGATGCCCAGCCGCCGCGCCGTGTGCCCCACGCGCAGCGGGGAGAAGGAGGCGCTCTCCAGCACCACGGTCCGGGTGTCGTCCCGGATCTCCGTGCGGTCCCCGCCCATGACCCCGGCGATGGCGATGGGCTCGCCGCCGCTCGTGATCAGCATGTCCCTTTCCGTCAGGACGCGCTCGCGCCCGTCCAGCGTCGTCATGCGCTCGCCGTCCCCGGCCGCCCTCACGGTGATCTCCCGCGCGGGCAGGGTGTTCAGGTCGAACGCGTGCAGGGGCTGACCCAGCACCAGCATGACGTAGTTGGTCGCGTCCACGACGTTCGAGATGGGCCTCATGCCCATGTGCGCCAGCGCCACGCGGACCGCCAGGGGCGAGGGCCCCATCGCGACGCCCGTCGCCAGGCCCAGATGGTAGCAGAGGCACCCGGGGTCGGGCAGAGATATCGCCCCGAACCGCTGCGCGTCCGGCCACTCCCGGTCATCTCCGGATGCTTGGCCCTCCAGGCACCGGGGCGCGTTCAGTTTCGCGTCGGGGAAGAGGCCCCGAAGCTCGCGGGCGATGCCCCAGATGCTCAGGAGGTCGCCCCGGTTCGGGGTGACGGAGACGTCCAGGATGGTGTCCGAGAGCCCGTAGAGCGCGCGGGCCTCCGTCCCGACGGGCGCGTCCTCGGGCAGGATCAGGATGCCGTCCGTGTCGTCGGCCTCGGGGACCCCCAGCTCGGCCGCGGAGAGCATCATCCCCGCGCTCTCCAGGCCGTAGAAGTCCCGGATGCCCAGCTCCGTGCCGTCGGGCAGCGTCGAGCCCGGCGGCGCGTAGAACACGCGGTCCCCGGCCCTCACGTTTTCCGCGTTGGTGACGCAGACGGACTCGCCGCGGCCGGTGGAGAGGCGCGCGACGAGGAGCTTCTCCTTCGCGGGGTGCGGCGTCAGCGACAGGATGCGGGAGGCGACGACGCCCCTCAGGTTCCGGGCCTTGTATTCCAGGCCCTCGACCTCGGCCCCCGCCATCGTCAGCCGCTCGGCGGCCTCCTCGGGCCCCGCGGAGAGGGTGATGAAGTCCTTCAGCAGATTCCAGGATACGAGCATTTAAGCGTCCCTCCCATTTAAGCGTCCCTTCCCGACAGAAAGTAGGAGACGTCGCCGTCGAACAGCAGGCGCAGGTCGTTGATGCCGTACTTGAGCATCGCCATGCGGTCGAGCCCCATGCCGAACGCGAAGCCGTTGTACCTCTCCGGGTCGATGCCCCCGGCCCGGACGACCGACGGATGCACCATCCCCATCCCGCAGACCTCGAGCCAGCCCGTCCCCTTGCAGACCCGGCAGCGGGCGTTGGCCCCGCCGCACTCCACACACTCGATGTCCAGCTCCATCGAGGGCTCCGTGAAGGGAAAGTAGCTGGCGCGGAAGCGGTTCTTCAGGCTCCGGCCGAAGAAGGCGTCCATCAGGCCGCTCAGCGTGCCCTTCAGGACCGGGAAGGACACGTCTTTGTCGATCATCAGGCCCTCGATCTGGTTGAACATCGGGGAATGCGTGGGATCGTTGTCCCGCCGGTACACCTTCCCGGGGCAGACGATCCGCAGCGGCGCGCCGTACTTCAGCATCGAGCGCACCTGCACGGGCGACGTGTGCGTGCGCAGCAGGGTCCCGTCCGGGAAATAGAAGGTGTCCTGCATGTCGCGGGCCGGGTGCCAGGAGGGCATGTTCAGGCTCTCGAAGTTGTAGAGCTCCTCCTCCTTCTCGGGCCCCAGGGCGACGGAGTACCCCATCCCCTGCAGGATCTCCACGATCTCGTGCATCGTCTGGGCCACGGGGTGGAAGGACCCGCCGCAGCGGCCCTTCGCGGGCAGCGTCACGTCGATGCGCTCCCCGGCCTCGCGCGCCTCGTTCTCCCGCGCGCGAAGCTCGCGTCCCTTGGCCTCGATCGTCCGCTCCATCTCGTCCCGGAGGGCGTTCAGCTGCTCGCCGGCCGCGGGACGCTCCTCGGGGCTCAGCTTCCCCAGCGACTTCAGCAGAACGGTCAGCGCGCCCTTTTTCCCCAGGTTGCGCACCCGCAGCTCGCCGAGCGCCTCCGTGGAGTCAACGGAGGACAGCGCCTCGCCAAACGAGGCCCGCACCTCCCTCATTCCCTCAATCAACGCATTCAACCGCCTCTGCCTCCCTTCCTCGTAAAAAATTCAGGGGCGGAGCGGAGCGCCGGGCTCCGACCGCCCCCATACAGCCTTCATCCACCTTCATCCGGGAACACGGGGCCATCGACCCCGGCCCTCCGGATGGAAAATGAAAATATGGAAAAAATTGCCTGGTACTACTGCCCCAGAGCGGACCGGGCCTGCCCCATGAGGCTGCGGAACGCCTCCATGTCGTGGATGGCCAGCTCGGAGAGCATCTTGCGGTTCATGACGATCCCGGCCCTCTTCAAGCCATTCATGAACGCGCTGTAGCTCATCCCCTCGGAACGGGTCGCCGCGCTGATACGCGTGATCCAGAGGCGGCGGAAGTCGCGCTTCTTGCGCTTGCGGTCCCCGTAGGCACGGGACAGCGCCGCGAGGTAGGCCTCCCTGGCCCGCCGATAGACGTTCTTGTGCTGTCCCCAGTAGCCCCGGGTGATGGAAAAAAGCTTCTTTCTCTTCTTATTGCTTGCCGATGCACCCTTGACGCGCATGGTTCAATCATCCTCCCCCAAAAATCCCGAACGGACCCGACGCGCTAGGCGTAGGGCAGCATCCTGTTCATCTGCTCCATCAGGGTGTCGCTGACATAGCCCGACTTGCGCAGGGAGCGAAGACGCTTGGAGCCCTTGTGAACCATGATGTGCCTGCGGCCGACCTTGCGGTAGGACAGCTTGCCGGTCGCGGTGCGGCTGAACCTCTTCTTGGCACCGGAGTGCGATTTCAGTTTGGGCATGAAACATTTCTCCTTTTCCGTACACGGGGAACGCGTTCCCCGAAAAATTTGCGCTAAAAATTAACATGGAGGCTTCGCCCCCACGCCGCTATACGATAGCGGCGGCCCCGGCAAGTTCCCTCCTCAAAGACGGCAAGCTGGGGTACCACATAAGCAGACCGCCAATGAGCGTAAGCGAGCTGAGCGGGTCGCTTAGGGGTTTCATCAGGGAGGCTTCATGGAGCGGATCGGCGTTTTCTCTCGAAACGCGCCGGTTGGGCCGAATGAGACAGGGGCGCATATTTTAACGCCTGTCTTTGCAGATGTCTAGGATGGAGTTGGAAGCAATGGAGAGAAGACACGGAAGGGTATTGTGGGGTGTGGCGTGGCTGTGCGTTGTGGCCGCGGCCGTGACGGCCGGAAACGTATTCATGGGGAGCGCCGGAGCGTCGGACCTGAACGATCTGGAACGTATATCCCCTTTCGGCGCCCGTTCGCTCTGGCTCATGCGCCAGGCGAGAGCGATCATCGAGACCTATCAGGTCGATGCCGCCTCCAAGCCGGCTCCCGAGGACAAGCTGCTGCACGGCGCGATGAAGGGGATGGTGGAGGCCTGGGAGGACCCCTACACCCGTTTCGTGACGCCCGACCAGCTCAAGGACGAGGAGATCGAGATGGAGGGGCGCTACGGCGGCCTGGGCATGTACATCGGGGAACGGGACGGCAGGGTTCTGGTGATCAGCCCGATGGAGGACACGCCGGCGGAGCGCGCGGGGCTGAAGCCGAAGGATCAGATCGTCAAGGTGGACGACGACGTCGTTTTGGGCTGGGACTCCCAGCGGGTCGTCCAGCGCATGAGGGGCAGGCCGGATACCCGGGTGACACTCTGGATCCGCAGGGACGGGGAGGAGGAGCTCCTGAAATTCGAGCTGACGCGGGAGATCATCAAGATCAAGTCCGTCCGCTACGAGATGCTGTCGAACGACATCGGCTATCTCCGGCTGACCCAGTTCAAGCAGAAGACCGATGAGGAGGCCCGCGACGCCATGAAGGAGATGATCCGCAAGGGGGCCAGGGGGCTGGTCCTCGATCTTCGGAACAACGGCGGCGGCCTTCTGGACGTCTCCGTGAAGATCTGCGGAATGTTCCTGAAGGGGGGCCCCGTCGTCGAGACCCGGGGCCGGTCGGAGAAGGCCAATGAAAAGTATTCGGCGGATCCCTCGCTCTTCCTGACCTCCATGCCC
Source organism: uncultured Fretibacterium sp. (assembly GCF_938040765.1). GTDB lineage: Bacteria > Synergistota > Synergistia > Synergistales > Aminobacteriaceae > CAJPSE01. The sequence continues at coordinate 25,448 of NZ_CALIAA010000121.1, read as the reverse complement.
GTGGTCGTCCTGATCAACGGCGGCAGCGCCAGCGCGTCGGAGATCGTGGCCGGGGCCCTCCTGGACCGGGAGCGTGCCACGCTGGTCGGGGAGAAGAGCTTCGGTAAGGGGTCGGTCCAGACGCTCTTTCCCCTGACGGACGGGTCGGGCCTCTATGTGACCATCGCGCGCTACCATACGCCCTCCGGGAGGGTGATCGACCACGTCGGACTCACTCCGACCATCGAGGTCAAGGGGGAGCCTGAGAAGGACAAGGACAAGGACGCCCAGCTCCAGAGGGCCATCGCCGAGGTCCGTAAGGCTGCCGTGAAGGACCGGTCCTCGACCAGGAAGAAGTAGAAGGAGCGGCTCCTTCGGGGGCTTTGACAGCGGGCGCGGTTAGGAGGCGCATGGCATTGAAGGAAAATAAGGTCGATCTGCTCATCGGCGCTCAATGGGGCGACGAGGGGAAGGGCAAGGTCGTCGATGCGATGGGGGCCGACGTAGACGTCTTCGTCCGCTATCAGGGCGGCGCCAACGCGGGGCATACGGTTATCGCGAACGGTCAGAAGGTCGTCTTTCACCTGCTCCCCTCGGGCATGCTCTATCCCGGGAAGCTCTGCATCCTCGGGAACGGCCTGGTCCTCGACCCCGAGCAGTTTCTGAACGAGACGGCCGAGCTCTACGAGAAGGGGCAGGACCGGGCGCGCCTTGTCGTCAGTCCCCATGCCCATGTCGTCATGCCCTACCACAAGGTCCTGGACAGGGCCCAGGAGGCGGCGAGGGGCAAGGGGCGCAGGATCGGGACGACGGGCCGTGGAATCGGGCCCTGCTACGTCGATAAATATGCACGGGTCGGGCTGAGGGTGGAGGACCTGCTGGACGCGGACCTTCTGAGGGAGAGGCTGGTCCCCCTGATGGAGGAGAAGAATCGTCTCCTCACCCGGCTATACAACGAGAAGCCCATTCCTTTCGACGAGGTCTACGGGCCCGCGCGCGAATGGGGCAAGGCCCTGGCCCCCTATGTCGGTGACGTCGTGCGTCTGCTCCGGGAGGCGGTGGACGAGGGGCGGCATGTCCTGCTGGAGGGAGCTCAGGCCGTCCTGCTTGACATCGACCATGGGACCTATCCCTACGTGACCAGCTCCTCGACCTCCGCGGCCGGCGCCTTTACCGGGACGGGGCTTGCCCCGCGCGACCTGACCCGCGTCATCGCGGTGGTCAAGGCCTACACGACAAGGGTGGGCGAGGGACCGATGCCCACGGAGGAGCCAGGGGAGATCGGGGAGCGCCTGCGGAATGCCGGAGGGGAGTTCGGCGCGACGACGGGCCGCCCCCGCCGATGCGGGTGGCTGGACATGGTGGGGCTCAAATACTCCATGGCCCTGAACGGGGTGGACGTCGTCGCCCTGACCAAGCTGGACGTCCTGTCCGGGATGCCGGAGATCAAGGTCTGCACGGGCTACGAGTACAACGGCAGGAGCCTGGAGGGCTTTCCGGCCTCGCCTCACATCCTGGACGAGGTCGTTCCGATATACGAGACGCTCCCCGGGTGGAGGGGGGACATCTCGGGCTGTACGAGTTTCGATTCTCTTCCCCGGGAGGCGCGGGGTTACGTGGAGTATATCGAGAAGGGGCTGGGGGTCCCGGTAAAGCTCATCGGCGTGGGACAGGAGCGCAGCCAGACCATCGACAGGGGCCTTTGAGAACGACGGATGTTCCTGCCGGAGATTCGTTTCTGCGGGCCGGAGGACGTTCCCGCGATCATCGAGGCGAACGGGCTTTCCCTCTACCCATGGCCAGATGCGGTCATTGCCCGGGATCTTGCGGCCTCCTCCCTTTCGGACCCCCTCGAGAAGGGCCTGTCCTACCTGGGGGCCTTCTCGAGAGGTGCCTGTGCGAGGCTTCTGGGCTATGCGGTGATGGGACACGAGGCGGGTTTCGCGCTTCTGATGGGGCTCATGGTGCTGCCGGAATACCGCCGCCGTGGGATTGGGACGCAGCTGGTCCTGGCCGTTGCGGAATGTGCCCGCTCCATGGGCCGAACGCGTCTGATCCTGAGGGTCGGGGAGGCCAATGCTCCCGCCCGAGCCCTGTACGAGGGGCTGTCCTTTCGGCGGGGGGCGACGCGCGCCCACTATTATTCGGATGGCGAGAACGCGGTGGAAATGGCCCTTTCCCTGACCCGTTCCCCTTGAGCGGCCCCTTTGTTTGAGAGAGGAAGAGGATGATGAGGGTCTACGTCCCGTTCGACGACGGTTCTTCGGTCTCCTTCGACGGAGAGCGCTTTACGCTGCACCGACGGCCCGTGGGGATCGATGCCGATCGGGACGTCTTTCTCGAGGAAAAGGCTGCGGAGGCCTGGGAGCGAAGCAGCGGGGCCCTGGCCGGGGCGTTGGAGTCCGCGTGGCTCCTTCAAAAAGAGCGGCGCAGACGGGAGCGGAACCGATCCGTCTATTCCCGGGCTCAGCCCTCCCCCACGGGCTCCCCGGCCGATGCGGCCGGGCCCCGCTCTGAGCGTTGATCGTATCGATCGAGGATCAACGGCCCCCGGCCATAAACCGGGGGGTTCCCAAAAAACGGTAATCCAACGGGGGCCGAGGGCCCCCGTTCGCATATTGTCGGGTCACGGTTTGGAGAGCTTTGCCCCTTCGGCGAAGGAGAAGGTGTGGATCTCCTGGACCTCCAGGTAGAATAACTTGAAGAGGGGATTGTCCGCGGTCTTGAAGATATCCCGAATCAGGGGATACTCCTCCAGGGCGCGCCGTTTCAACGCCGTATCATCGATGAAGACGGCCCTGCCGTCCAGGGAGAGGACCGGATTCCAATCCTTCGCCGAGGTGCAGAAGGATACTTTGGGGTTGGCGGTCAGCTGCCGGTAGACGGGTTTGTCGCCCTCCGTGCAGAAATAGACCTTATTTCCGTCCTCCATGAAAAGAAACTGAAAGATCCTCGTCGCAACTCCGTCACCGTTTCGCGTGGCCAGGACTCCATTGGGGTTCTCCCTCAGAATTTTCTCCAAGTCGATCATACTTCGTCGCCTCCATTTTGTTTGATATAAAACTATTTATGCAAAAAATTTTTTGCCTCACCGGGCCGTGTCCTGTTCCATGCGCTCGATCATTTTGATCAATGCGTGGCAGACCGCCGCCTTTTCCTCCTCTGGAGCGTCGCCCCAAACCCTTTCGCGCAGGCGCAGGGAGACCTGTTCGAGAGCGCCGCGGGATGAGATGCCCTTCTCCGTCAGGCGGACCCGAACGATGCGGTTGTCCTTTTCGTCGGGCTCCCGTTCGACGTAGCCCAGCTCCTCCAGTTTTCGCACCAGGACGGTAAGGGTGCTCTTGTCCCTGTGGATGCGTTTGCAGATCTCCTTCATCGGCAGCGGACCTTCGCGATAGAGCGCCGCCAGAACGGCCCCGTGCGAGGGAACAAGACCAACGATGCCCTCCTCCTCCAGACATTTAAGGATGAAGGCGTTGGCCAGGTTCCGCAGGTCCGAGATCTTCTGAACGATATCGTCTCCGATGCGCATCGTGAGATCATTGTAGTTTTATATAAAACTATTGTCAAGCGTAACGAGGTAAAAGCCCGAGAACGGAAAAACACGGGAGAGTAGAAAAAGGGATTCGTTGGGAGGGGAAAAAGGCGGAGGCGGGAAGCTCCGGCGGATGAGTATAATACGGGACGCGAAATCAAATTTAAGGAGGTTTGTCATGTTTACCGCTTTCAAGAGATTGTGCGTGTTCCTTCTGGCTGCCGTGGTCCTTTTTCCCGTCGGGTCGGCGTCCGCCGACATCTCGCTCCCGGCCCCGCAGAGGACGGGCGGTTCTGGGGTGTTCGATGTCCTCGGGAGCCGTGCCTCGGCCGTGGGAGGCGATTTTGCCTCCATGAAGGACGTCTCTTTGGAGAATCTCTCGACGGTCCTGTGGGCGGCGACGGGCCTGAACCGCGGGGAGAAGGGGTGGACGGTGCCGATGGCCATGGGGATGGAGCCCTACGTCAAAATCTACGTGGCCCGGGCCGACGGAACCTTCCTGTACGATTGGAGGGCCCACGCGTTGAAGGAGGTCTCCAAAGAGGATATCCGGGGACGGATAGGGAAACAGGACTTCGTCGCGAAGGCGCCCTGCACCCTGATCTTCGTTTCGGATTCCGCGGCGCTCTCCAGGAAGTTCAAGGATGACGACGATGAGGAGGAGTTCGCGGCCGTCGCCGCGGGGGCGATGACCCAGAACGTCTATCTGGCCTCCGGGGCCCTGGGCATCGGTACGCGCTACATCCGCTCCGCCCGGGACGACGCGATCGAGAGGATTCTGAGCCTGCGCGACGACGACGATGTTCTCTGCATTATGCCGATGGGCGTGAAGCCGGGGGCGTAAGTTCGTTTTTCGTGCGGACGGAGAAAACGGGAATACAGACAGGGGAGCCGCCCGGCCGGGGCGGCTCCTTTCGTATGATGGGGCTGAGGGCGTGTGCGGCCTATAGTAAAATGGAAAAGCGAATACGAAAAAGCGCGAATGACGATGGCGGAGAAGAGCGGCGCCTGAGCGCACGAGGAAGAGGAGACGAGACGGTGGCCATACCCGACGACATCAAGATGACTCCCTGGTTGAGCCAATACCGGCAATGGAAGGCGGAGTATCCCGACGCGCTGCTGCTCTTCCGCATGGGGGACTTCTACGAGCTGTTCTTCGACGACGCACGCACCGCCGCGTCGATCCTGGACATCGCCCTGACGGCCCGGGATGCCGAAAGGAAGATCCCCATGGCGGGCGTGCCGCACCATGCGCTTTCCCTTTACCTGGGGAGGCTCATCAAGGCCGGCTGCCGCGCGGCCATCTGCGAGCAGATCGGGGAGCCGACGGGTAAGGGCGTCGTGGAGCGGCGCGTGGTGCGCCTCGTGACGCCGGGCACCTACGTCCCGGAGGAGAGCGGGGACACGGGGCGTCTGGCCGCGGTCCTTCCGCTGAAGGACGGCCGCGTCGCGCTGGCGCTTCTGTCCGTCGAGACCGGCGGCCTGGAGGCGGGGACCCTGGCGCCCGAGGAGGCCGCCGCGCTCCTCTCGGCCTTCACGCCCGGCGAGGTGCTGCATCCCGCGACCCTTCGCACTCCCCCCGATTTTCTGAAGGGGTATGCGCTTCTGCCCGCCGCGCCCGAGGTCTTCCGCGCGGGGACGGCGGCGGAGCGCCTGCGTTCGGCCCTGGGAGGGGCGCGCCTCGCGTCCTTCGGCATCGAGGAGGACGATCCCTGTGCGGGTCCCGCCTGGGCCGTGCTGGACTACCTGTCCGCGACGCAGTTCAGCGCGGTGCGCCACGTGTTGCGCATCACGCCGCTGCGAGCCCGTGACCGAATGAGCCTGGACGCGGCGGCGCAGCGCAACCTGGAGCTGGTCCCGGAGTTCTCCCAGGGGTCCGTCTCGCTGCTCGCCTGCCTGGATCGCTGCCGGACCCCCATGGGGAGGCGCACCCTCAGGGAGTGGCTGATGCGGCCCCTGATGGATATTCCGGCCATCGAACGCCGCCAGGCCTGCATCGGCGTCCTCGTGGAGGACCCGGCGCGGCTGGGGGTTCTTCAGGATGCACTTGCCGGGGCCCGCGACGCCGAGCGCGCCCTGTCCCGGCTCTCCCTGGGGACGGGGACGCCGCGAGACCTCGCCGCGATCCGGGATACGCTGCGCCTGCTTCCGCGCCTGCGTTCCCTCTCGTTCCCGGAGCCGCTCGCCGGCCTCTTCGCCGCGCTGCCGGACCTGGAGCCCCTGCGCACCCACTTGGACGAGGCGCTGGAGGAGGAGCTGCCCCGCGTCCTGGGGGCGGGGCCGGTCGTGCGCTCCTCCTTCAGTGCGGAGCTCGCCTCCTGGCGCGATGTCTCGGAGAGGGGCGAGGCGTGGCTCGCGGAGTACCTGGAACGCGAGCGGGCGGCGACGGGGAGCCCGCGCCTCAGGTCCGGCTACAATCGGGCGTTCGGCTACTACCTCGAGATCGGCAGGACGGGGCTGGAGACGGTGCCGCCGCACTTCGAGCGCCGTCAGACCCTGGTGAACGCCGAGCGCTTCGTCACCCCGGAGCTGCGGGACTTCCAGGACAGGATGGCGCGCAGCGAGGGCGAGACCGCGCGTATCGAGGGGGAACTCTATCGGGCCGTCGTCGAGCGCGTCATCTCCGAGGGGGCGGACATTCAGATGACGGGACGCCTGCTGGGCATCCTGGACTGCGCCGCGTCCTCCGCCCAGGTGGCGCGGGAGCGCGGCTACGTCCGCCCGACGGTGGACGACTCCATGGCCCTGACCGTCAGGGGCGGCCGCCATCCGGTGCTGGAGGCGACCCTGACGGACGCGACCTTCGTGCCCAACGACGTGGTGCTGGGCGGGGATGCGGCGCGCATCGTCATCCTGACGGGGCCCAACATGGCGGGCAAGTCCACCTGGCTGCGCATGGCGGCCCTGCTCGCGGTCATGGCCCAGGCGGGCCTGTGGGTCCCGGCCGAGAGCGCGTCCTTCGGCCTGGTGGACCGCGTCTTCACGCGCATCGGGGCCCGCGACGACCTGGTTCGGGGCAACAGCACCTTCATGGTGGAGATGCTGGAGACGGCGGGCATCCTGAACAACGTCACCGACCGCAGCCTGGTGATCCTGGACGAGGTGGGGCGCGGGACGGCCACATGGGACGGGATGAGCATTGCCTGGGCGGTGCTGGAGTACCTGCACGGCGGCTGCGGCGCGGCTCCGCGGGTGCTGTTCGCCACGCACTGCCACGAGCTGACCTGTCTGGAGGAGCGGCTGGACGACGTGCGCAACTGCAGCATGGCGGTGGCTGAGGGGACGGAGGGCATCGTGTTTCTGCACCAGGTGATGCCGCGTCCGGCGGACCGCTCCTACGGCATCGAGGTGGCGCGCCTCGCGGGACTGCCCAAGCCCGTGCTGAGGCGGGCCTTCGAGCTGCTGGAGCTCTTCGAGCGGGAGGGGTTCGAGCGTTCCTCCATCCCCGATCCCCTGCCCCAGAACGCGCTGAGACGTCAGCTCCTGCTCTTTTCGCCCGAGACGGACGCCGTCGTGGAGGAGCTGGCGGAACTGGACCTCGACAACATCACGCCGATGCGCGCGATGGAGGTGCTGTACAGAATGAAGGAGAAGAGTATGAGGGCACGGGATGGCGCCGCGGATTAGGGAGCTTCCGGAGAGCGTGTGGGCGCGCATCGCGGCGGGCGAGGTCGTGGAGCGTCCCGCCTCGGCGGTCAAGGAGATGGTGGAGAATGCGCTGGATGCCGGCGCGCACCGCATCCGGGTGCGCCTGTGGGACGGGGGACGGTTGCGTATCGTCGTCGAGGACGACGGGTGCGGCATCGCCCTCGACGACCTTCCCCTGGCCCTGACCCCCCATGCGACGAGCAAGATAGGGGGGATCAAGGACCTGGAGGCCATCCGCACGCTGGGGTATCGCGGGGAGGCGCTGGCCAGCCTGACGGCCGTCGCCACGGTCGAGATCCGCTCGCGCCCCGAGGATGGAACGGACGGGACGGGCGGACTGATCCGCGCCTCGGAGGGACGCGTGTCGGAGCATACGGCCGTGAACTGCACCGCGGGCACGCGCGTGCAGGTGGACGAGCTCTTCGGAAACCTGCCGGCGCGCCGGAAGTTCCTGAAGAGCGCCGCGGGGGAACTGCGCCGGGCCGCCCTTCTGATGCGGGAGTACGCGATCTGCCGACCCGACGTGAGCTTCGTTCTGGAGCACGATGGGCGGGAGGTGCTCTCCACCGACGGCGGCGGGGACCGGCGTCGGGCGGTCGAGCGGCTCTGGGGGCCGGAGCCCGCGGTCCAGACCGTCCGGTCCGAGACCGGCCATCTGAGCCTGGAGTGCTGGTGGCAACCCCGGCAGGGGCGCAACGACATCGCCGCCTTCGTCAATGGGCGCGCCGTGGCGGACCCGGTCGTCAAGGGGGCGGTGAGTGCCGCCGCGCGCGAGCTGACGGGCAACTGGGCGCTCCTCCTCTCGATCGACCCGTCGCTGGTCGACGTCAACATCCATCCGGCCAAGGCGGAGATCCGGTTCCGATACCCCGGCGAGGTCTTCGAGGCCGTCCGGGAGGCGGCCGCCCTGTTGGGGGGCCCCGCGCCCGTGACGGTCCGTGACGGGCGCACCTGGTCCACGGACTCCGTGCCGCCCGGCGGGAGGGCCGTCACCCGCGCCGCGGCGATATCGCGGGAGGGGTGGGGGTTCCGGGACGATTTTTCCTCCCCTTCGCCCTCTCCTGTGGCGGAGCGGGGCCGTACATCCGCGCCGCGGGGTACATCCAGGCCCGTCTTCGCTACCCCCTTCTCCCGCATCGAGCCCCCGCCCTTCGCTTCGGAGCCGGCGAAGGATGCGGTGAGGGCGGAGAGCGCGGACCCTCCCGTGGCCGGGACATTGCCTTCACCCCGCGGTCCGGACGGGGCGGAGGATGCCGTTCACGCCCCCGACGTCGTCTACATGGGCCAGATGGGCTCGGGGTATCTGGTGTTCGATGTGCCGGAAGGACTTGTCCTCGTGGATCCTCACGCGGCGCACGAGCGCGTGGGGTACGAGCGCATCCGCGCCGCGGCGGGGGAGGGGCGCGTTCAGCCGCTTCTGGTCCCGGTCCCGTTGCCCCCGACCCTCGCCTTGGAGGCGGAGGAGCATCGGGAGACCCTGGTCCGGTTCGGCTTCGAGCTGGAGAGCTGCGACGGAGGAACACGGCTTTGTTCCATCCCGTCGGTTGGGGGGGCGGTCGAGCCCGAGGCCCTGCTGAGGGGATCGCTGGGGGCTCTGAAGGAGGATCGGGACGGGGACGCGGCGGAGCTCTTGTGGCGCACCTGGGCGACGATGGCCTGCAAGGCGGCGGTGAAGCTGACGACGCGCCTGTCCCGGGAGGAGGCCCTGGCCCTGTGGCGGGACCTGCATGCCTGCGCCCAGCCGTATTTCTGCCCCCATGGACGCCCGACGGTCCTCAGGATCGATGCGGCGCAGCTGGTCGGACACTTCGGCCGGGAGTAGCGTCCGACCGAGGGGCCATAAAGTACGAGCCGCACCCTTTTTCAGGGCGCGGCTCGCTTCTTTGGTCTTTTAGAACCCCGGCTCAGACGGGGGCAGTTTTTCAGCATATCCCTGGAGGTTTTATCAATGGTTTGGTCATAGAGGACTCTGTGCCCATCTCTGTCATCTGTGGACTCGATCAGCTGTCCTGTGTCCAGTAGCGACTGACCTCGACGCGGGCGTCGGCCTCAGAGAAGCCGAACATTCTGGCCACCCTGGCCACTGCTTCGTCCCGAGAAACGCCAAAATCACGGCAAGCGTTCACAAATCCCTGGAGATTACCTTCCTTTCTGCCCTCGGCTCTACCTTGTCTGAGCACGTCGTTGATGTAGGTGTTTGTCACCGTCTCCTAGTCAAACAGCATCGTCATGATGTCCATCACTTCCACCTCTCTTTTCTCCAGATATTCCCTCAGCACGCCCAGGTCTTTGCAGAGGCGTATCGTCTCGCGAAGGGCCTTCCTCGTCATCCCGTGGAGCTTCACCTGCTCCTTGAGCACCTTGCAGAACATCACGTACTGGGTGATGATGTCTCCTTCACCCTCGCCGTAGATAACCTTGGCCCGTACCTCAACAGCATATTCTTTACTATCAAAAAACACTTTTGACAGCGAGAGCTCGCTGGGGCGATTTTTTCGGCCGCCCGCGTAGATGACGTAGAGCTCCGGTTCAGGCAGTTTGACACGGCGGCTGGCATAGAGGTTCTCCCCCAAATCGCTCAGATGCCTCTGCCAGGTCTTAGCCATGTAGAGCAGGGCACGGATAAGGATGTTCTCAGTCCAGGTGCTCTGAGCCTCCAGAAGGATCATCAGTCGGTTCGACACCATGAAGCCCAAGTCATTATAGAGACCATCCACCATGACGTTCTCGATGGTGATGTCCGTCAGGTCCGTCTCCGTAGCTGTCGTATCCTCCGGGTGCAGTGTCCGGTAGAGCTGCAGCAGGTACTTTTTGTCGCCGAACAGATCGGAGAAGACGCTGGCCTTTATCGTGCGCTTCATCCCTTCCGGTGCGCGTATCGTCTGTGGCTCTGTCTTCCCCATGCCGAACACCTCCTGGTCGATACCATTATATAACCACCAATATGACTCTCTATCGTCAACGTTTTTCTGATTCCTACGTGCTGTAGAAAAGATAGTGGTCCTCCAGTTGGGGACCACTATACTCCATTGAGACGATGTCATACAAGATGCAGCGCTAAAGGGATTGGATTCCAATGCTGTCGGCAATACTTGTCTTTGGTGCGATTCGATATCAGATATCCAGGTTCTTCACCTCATGCGCATAGGACGTGATGAAGTCCCGCCTCGGCTCGACCTTGTCGCCCATCAGGATGTCGAAATACTCGTCGGCGAGCAGATCGTCGTTGAGCTCAATCTGCCGGAGCACACGATTGGTGGGGTCCATCGTCGTCTCCCAGAGCTGGGACGGGTTCATCTCTCCGAGTCCCTTGTAGCGCTGCACCCCGACCTTGGTCGGGTCGGGGGCCCCATCCACGTGCTGGCGCAGTTCCTTCTCGGTGTAGCAGTACTGGACCTGCTTGCCCTTCTGCACCCTGTAGAGGGGGGGCTGGGCCAGATAGAGGTAGCCCTGATTGATCAGCTCGGGCATGTGACGGTAGAAGAAGGTGAGGAGCAGCGTGCTGATGTGCGCGCCGTCGACGTCCGCATCCGTCATGATGATGATCTTGTGGTAGCGCAGCTTTTTCTCGTCGAACTCGTTGCCGATGCCGCAGCCCAGGGCCTGGATGATCGTGCGGATCTCGTTGTTGGAGAGCATCTTGTCGAGCCGCGCCTTCTCCACGTTCAGGATCTTGCCCCTCAGCGGAAGGATGGCCTGGAACGAGCGGTCCCGGCCCTGCTTGGCGCTGCCGCCGGCGCTGTCGCCCTCGACGATGTAGAGCTCCGTGTTCTCCGGGGTCCTGGAGGAGCAGTCCGCGAGCTTCCCGGGGAGGTTCAGTCCCGTCATGGAGCCCTTGCGGACGAGCTCGCGCGCCTTCTTGGCGGCCTCACGGGCCTGCCGGGCACGGACCGCCTTGTCCACGATGGGACGGAGAAGGTCGGGGGCGTCCTCGAACCAGGAGAGCAGCCCCTCGTAGACGAAGGAGTCCACGGCGCCCCGGACCTCGCTGTTCCCCAGCTTGGTCTTGGTCTGCCCCTCGAACTGGGGGTTGCCCAGCTTGACGGACAGCACGCAGGTCAGGCCCTCCTTCAGGTCGTCGCCGGAGAGGTTCTCGTCCTTGTCGCGCAGGATCTTGTTGTTCCGCGCGGCCTCGTTGACGGCCCGAGTCATGGCGGTCCGGAGCCCCGAGACGTGCGTCCCCCCCTCGATCGTGTGGATGAGGTTGGCGAAGGAGAAGATGCGTTCGAGGTAGCTGTCGTTGTACTGGAACCCGACGTCGATCGCGATGCCGTCCCGCTCCCCGGAGAGGATGACGGGAGGGGTGAAGAGGGCCGTCTTGCCGCGGTCCAGATACTCGACGAAGGCGCGTATGCCCCCGTCGAAGTGGTACTCCTTCTTTTCCCCCGTGCGCTCGTCCTCCACGGAGATGGCGAGCCCCGGGTTCAGAAACGCCAGCTCCCGAAGGCGGCTCTTCAGCACGTCCAGGGAGTGGTGGACCTCCTCGAAGATCGTGTCGTCGGGGAGGTAGTGGATCAGGGTGCCGCGCCAATCCGCGGGGGTCCCCGGCGAGAGGTCGGTGACGGGAATTCCCCGTTCGAACCGCTGGGTGCGCTGCACGCCGTCGCGCGCGATCGTGACCTCCAGCCAGGTCGCGAGCGCGTTGACCACCGAGACGCCCACGCCGTGAAGTCCGCCCGAGACCTTGTAGGCGCCGTTCCCGAACTTTCCCCCCGCGTGCAGGATGGTGAGGACGACCTCGCAGGTCGGACGCCCGTTGTAGGGGTGCGGGTCCGTGGGGATGCCGCGCCCGTTGTCCCGGACGCTGATGCTCTCGTCCGCGTGGATGGTGACCTCGATGCGGTCGCAGTAGCCGCCGATCGCCTCGTCTACGGCGTTGTCGACGACCTCGTAGATGAGGTGATGGAGGCCCCGGCTCCCGGTGTCCCCGATGTACATGCCGGGGCGCTTGCGAACGGCCTCGAGTCCTTCCAGTACCTGTATGCTTCCGGCGTCGTAGCCGCCCTCCGCGTTCCGTGTGTCCTGAGTCATCTCGCTGCGTTTTCCTCCGTGACAATCTGCATTCTCGATCGCCGTATTCCTGATCGTCCGAAAAGATCCCAGCCCGCGATGCACGAGGCGCCCCGGGCGAAAGGGGCCTTCGCGGTATTTTTACTCTGCCTTCCGCCCCGCGCGGCTGATATGATACGTCTCCGAGTCGGATTCGTTCATGTTGGAATTGTTCCGTGTCCAACCTGATTATTATACAATATCGCTTGCCGCGGGAGGAATCTTGCATTTCCGCCCGATCTCTGAACGAAAGGTGTCGTCGGTCGTGAACGTCCTAGCCGAAAAGAGCGCTCTGGTCAAAAACTTTCTTCTTTCCCTGCCGGGCCTGCTGAGGCGGGAGTGGCGGTCCGTGCTCGCCGTCCTGTCGGCCAACATCATCTTTGCCTTCGCGGTCAATTATTTCACCCTGCCCTATCGCTTTCCCGACCTCGGGATCTCCGGGCTCGCCGTCCTCTCCAATTACGTCTTCGGGATATCCCCCAGCTGGGTGATCTTCATCGGCAACGTCCTCCTGATCGTCTGGGGGCACAAAAGCCTGAACCTGCGTTTCCTGGTGCTGACCTTCTCCTCCATCGTGGTGTTCTCGCTGTTCATCCCGATATTTCGGGGCGTTCCCCTGAACCTGCCCCGGGACAAGTTCATGGCCACGGTGATCACGGGGCTTTTGAAGGGGGTCGCCATCGGGATGCTCTTCAACGTGGGAGGGTCGAGCGGCGGGCTCGACATCGTCGCGATGGTCATGCGCCGACGCTACGGGATCGAGGTGGGGCGATTCTCCATCTTCGTCAACTTCTTCATCCTCTCGCTCTCGGCCGGGGTCATCGGCCTGGAGTCGGTCGTGTACGGAGCCGTCGGGCTCTATGTCTTCGGCGTTACCCTGGACGGCATGACGCGGAGCTTCGACAAACGCAAGCAGGCCTTCATCATCACGAACATCCCGGAGGACGTCTGCCGTTTCATCACCTCGAAGGGTAAGGGCGTGACCCGCCTCGAGGGGCACGGAGCCTACACGGGGCAGCCCCGCCCCGTGCTCATCTCCCTGCTGGAGCCGCGGCAGATCGTTCAGCTCAAGGCTTTCCTCAAGGAAAAGGACCCAAATGCCTTCGTCTCCATCTGCGACGCGACCGAGGTGCTGGGCCAGGGGTTCAAGAGCTGGAAGTCCCTGTAAGCGGACGCCCGGCCCTGCGGGGCTGTCAAGTCCCGGATGCCGTGTCGGTCGCTTACGTCGAGGCGAAACCTCGTGCCCTCGCCTTCGATGCCCGGGAAAACCGCCTGATGAAACCCCTGAGCGATTCGCGCAGCGAGCTGCTCGAATCGTTGGCAGCCTGCTTAAATCCCCATGCCGCTACCGTGGGGCTGATCGGCCCGCAAGCGAAGCGAGCGGCTGGCCGGAAGGCTCCCCTTTGGGGATAGCGGCGGTCCCGGCAAGTGTCCTCCTTAAAACAGGCAAGCTGGGGTACCACCGGGGGCTTCGATTGAATCGGCGTTTCCTTAAGAATTGGAATGGCATGGGATTATTGGTTTCGGGAGTTTTCCGGCCGGTGCGCTATAATGAACATTTGAATCTACTTTATAAACTTTGATACGCGGACTTGATATACGATCAGGACGCCCCCGGCCGAGGGGGCGCCGTCAGAGGTGAATGAGCGGAAATGATATGGAACACACTTAGGAGGGCGCTGGGGCTCGACCCCAACGACCGTGCGCTGAGAAAGTACGAGGGCGTCGTGGAGCAGATCAACGAGCTCTCGGAGAACCTGGAGTCCCGGAGTGAGGACGAGCTGCGCGCCATGGGCGCGCGTCTGCGCGAGCGGGCCCGGGACGGGGAGCCCCTGGAGGAACTTCTCGTCGAGGTCTTCGCGCTCGTGCGCGAGGTCTCCCGGAGGACGATAGGGCTCCGGCACTACGACGTACAGCTGATCGGAGGCATGGCCCTGCACGACGGCCGAATCGCCGAGATGCGGACCGGCGAGGGGAAGACCCTCGTGGCCACGCTGGCCGTCGTCCTGAACGCGCTCTCCGGCGAGGGCGTCCACCTGATCACGGTCAACGACTACCTTGCGAAGCGCGACGCCGCGTGGATGGCCCCGATCTACAACTTCCTGGGGCTCTCCGTGGGCGTCATCTACCCCTACATGCCTCCGGAGGAGCGCTACGAGGCCTACAGGGCGGACATCACCTACGGGACGAACAGCGAGTTCGGGTTCGACTACCTGAGGGACAACATGGTCATGCACGCCGAGCAGATGGTCCAGCGCTCCCATGCCTACTGCATCGTCGACGAGGTGGACTCGATCCTCGTGGACGAGGCGCGGACGCCCCTCATCATCTCGGGCCCGTCCGACGACAACGTGGAGCTCTACGTCAAGGCGGACGGGGTGGCGCGCCAGCTGACGGAGGGAAAGGACTACGAGAAGGACGAGAAGGAGCGCAGCATCGCCGTCACGGAGGCCGGAATCCAGCGCTGCGAGGACCTCCTTGGGATGCCGGGGCTCTTCTCGGACGCGGCGAAGTCCGAGCTGGCGCACCGCATCGTACAGGCTCTGAAGGCCCACCGCCTGTTCCAGCGCGACGTCGACTACGTCGTGAAGGACGGGGAGATCGTGATCGTCGACGAGTTCACGGGGCGCCTCATGGTGGGGCGCCGTTACTCGGACGGGCTCCATCAGGCCATCGAGGCGAAGGAGCGCGTCAAGGTGGGGCGCGAGAGCCAGACCCTGGCGACGATCACGCTTCAGAACTACTTCCGCATGTACCGTAAGCTGGCCGGGATGACGGGCACCGCGGCCACGGAGGCCGAGGAGTTCAAGGAGATCTACGGGCTCCAGGTCGTGACCATCCCGACGCACCGGAAGATGATCCGCCAGGACTGTCCCGACGTGATCTACGGGACGATGCTCGAGAAGTTCGGCGCCGTCGCGGACGACGTCGAGGAATGCCACAAGCGCGGACAGCCCGTCCTCGTCGGGACGACGTCCATCGAGAACTCCGAGCGGGTCAGCAAGCTGCTCAAGGCCCGTAAGGTCCCGCATCAGGTGCTGAACGCCAAGCACCACGAGAAGGAGGCCCACATCGTGGCCCAGGCCGGGCACCTCGGCGCCGTGACGGTGGCGACGAACATGGCCGGCCGCGGCACGGACATCATGCTTGGAGGCAACCCGGAGTTTCTGGCCAAGGAGAAGCTCCTCTCCGACAGGCCGTCCCTGGAATGGACGGTCAAGGGAATGGACAAGGAGGACGTTTACGGCTACTTCGTGCGCTACTCCAACCTCCAGGCCGAAGACCTCGCGCGCAACTACCTCCGGGACCGCCGCATCGCGGAGGAGGGGAGCGGGCTGGAGTTTCTGCGCGCCGTCTTCGGCCGCATCAAAAAGGCTTACGAGGCCCGGCTGGAGGAGTTCCGCGAGCTCTGCCGCGGGGAGCACGACAAGGTCGCCGCATTGGGCGGACTGGCGATCATCGGGACGGAGCGCCACGAGTCCCGGCGCATCGACAACCAGCTTCGGGGCCGTTCCGGCCGCCAGGGCGACCCCGGCATGAGTCGTTTTTACCTCTCGTTGGAGGACAACCTGCTGCGCCTCTTCGGCTCGGAGCGCATCCAGGGCCTGATGGGCCGGCTGGGCATGAAGGACGGCGAGGCCATCGAGTCCGGAATGCTCTCGAAGGTCATCGAGTCCTCCCAGCACAAGGTCGAGCAGATGCACTTCGACATCCGCAAGCAGCTGCTGGCCTACGACAACGTCATGAACCGCCAGCGCGAGGCCGTCTACGACGAGCGGCAGACGATCCTGAACGAGGGGGATATGGTCGATTACGGCTGGGGGGTCGTGAACGGCGTCATCGTCGAGATTTTGGACCGCTATTTCCCCGGGGAGGGGGAGCCGGACGCCGGACGGGCTGCGGCGCGGATGCGCGCCATCTTCGGCCCCGGCAGCGACGAGCTGGTGGGGCGCATCGACAGCCAGGCCGGCATGGAGCTGGTGCGGGACGAGATCGTCGCCTTCCTGAAGGCGCGCTACGACAAAAAGACCGAGGAGCTGACCCCGGAGGTCGCCGGGGGGCTGGTGCGCTACGTGGTGCTGAACACCCTGGACGACGCCTGGCGCGACCATCTCCTGGCGATGGACGAATTGAGGCGCGGCATCGGCCTCCGGGCCATAGGGCAGAAGGACCCGTTGCTGGAGTACCAGTTCGAGTCCTACAACCTCTTTCAGGAGATGATGCTGCGGGTGCGGGAGTCCTTTGCGGAACAGTTCTTCCGGGTCCGCGTGGTGACCGAGGAGGAGCGCCGCAGTCCGCGTCGGGTCTCCGAGGGGCGCGATTTTGTCCTCCCCGGTTTTGGGCAGGGACATGAGGACGCCGTGCCCGAGGAGCTTCCCCGCGGCGAGGGGCGGCCCGAGCCCGTCCGTAAGGGCCCCCGGGTGGGGCGCAACGATCCCTGCCCCTGCGGCAGTGGAAAGAAGTACAAGCACTGCTGCGGCAAGGGCGCCTGAGTTTCATCCGCTGAAGCCTCCCCCGCGCTTTCTTCCCTCGGGCATTGCCGTTGAAGGAGGAGTGTGTTTAATGAGGGGGCATCGGAATGAGGAAGGAGTGCGTCGAATGAGTCCGATGGTGAAGTTCTTGTCGAGAAAACTTCTGTCTTCGGGGGCCATCCTCGGAATCTTTCTTGGAATCTTTTTCCTGTGTCCGCCGCCTGCGGGAGCGTCGGTCCCCGAGTACGATCTCGCGCGGATGCGGCAGGTGAACCCGGACTTCTCGACGTATCCCGACGCGCGGGGCATCGTCTGGCTCAAACGGGTCTCCTGCGGCCCTGCCCCGGATGGGGGAATGGAACGGACCCATCTCTGGGTGCTGCTGGGGCGCAGCGGCCTGGACAAGCGATGGCTGGACTGGGATATCCCCAATCCTCCGGGAGGGACCGCGAGGGTCCTGGAGGCGGGGGTCTATGCCTTCGATTCCGGCCGGAAGATCGCCGACGTCCTCCCCGCCGAGCGGGACCAGGGGGGCGTGACGATGCGCTCCGTGCGGTTCGAGGGGCTCCCCGAGACCTTCATCCTGGTCCTGTGCTGGCAGGACTCCTTCCTGGAGAATCTCTCCCTCGAGGATCTGGTCTGGACCCAGGAGTCGCTGCCCGTCTGGGAATCGATCGTCGAGGTCTCGGTGCCCGACGGGCGGCCCTTCTTCCATCGTTCCTTCCAGAACGTCCGTCCCGAGGTGGAAAAGGGCAAGGGGAGGGCGGTCTATACCTGGCGGACCGTCAACGCCGCCCCCTTGGTCCCGGGGGGGCTCCGCGCCTCCACCCGGGGCGGGGTCGTCTTCGGCATGCGCCAGGGGGCCGAGGGCCTCGCCAGTTTGATGCGGGACGAGGCCGCCGCCGCCGTCCCTCAGCCCCCGTCGAAGGCCGTCGAGGGCTTCCGAAAAGGGACGGAGGCGGGAACGGCCGCCCTGCTCTCCTGGCTGTACGAGCAGCCCGAGACCATCCTCCCGGAGGGCTGCCGTCGGACGCTGCCCTCGGAGGGGCCCTGGACGGGCGGGGAAAAGCTCCTGATGGCCCATGCCTGGCTCAAGGAGCGGGGGGTGAACGCCCTTCTGCACTGGAGGACGGCCCTCGAGCCCGACGCGGACAGCCCCGTCTGTCCGGGGCTTCTGCTGGCCCCGGTCCTGGAGGTCCCCCCCTTCAAGGGCGCCAGGTTCAAGGAGAGCTTCTTCTGCGATATGGACGACGCCCCCAGGATGGGGAGGACCTCGCCCCTTCTGATGGGGTGCCGGATATTCGCCCCGGACGGGGAGGGACGCATTGCGGCCAGGAGGATACCGGAGGCGAAGGCATCGGAAAACCGATTGCGCGCCCTCTTCGACCTGAGCCTGAGCCCCGGAGGGGCGCTGAGCGGTACGGTGCGCCTCCAGGCGCGCGGTGCATGGCGTTCCCTGTTCTTTCGCGCCTGGGAGGACGGCCGTGCGGGGGAGCTCCTTCCCTCGCTCTTCCGGAACCTGAGGGGCTACGAGGCTGCCGCACTCAAGGAGTCCGGCGGGGAGGCCGAGTTGGCCTTCAGCATCGGCGAGATGCCGGGGATCATGGGGACTCAGGGGAAGAACCTGCTGGTCATCCTTCCGGCGTTCGTCCCCGAGTCCCTTCAATCCCTGCCCGGTGACTCCGTTCCCGTGGAGCTGGCCTTTCCCTTCCTGATGGAACAGAGGGTCAGCCTGCAGCTGCCCCCGGGGGTCGAGAAGGTGATGCTCCCCGCGGACACGGAACGCGCCTCCGGAAAGGTGCTCTATGGAGAAAACTTCAAGGCGTCCAAGCTGAAGAAGGTGACGGCGGAGGTCCGGCTCCAGGTTTCGGCGACGAGGCTGGCGGAGGAGGACGGAGCCTCTTTGAAGACGGCACTGGACCTTTGGCGCAATTTTTCGGCGCGCCCCCTGCCGTTGCTGATGAGGGGCAAGGAATAGGGACGGGAGCGTCCGCTCGCCCTGCGGGCAAAAAGTTCTTTATATAAGGGAAAGGTAGTGCGGAGATGTCGGATGAATTGATGCGGGGTTCGGCCGTTTCCTACCCGAGGGAGGCTCTGCTTCGGGCTGTCCGGAGCGTCGCGGAGGAGTTGGGGAAGCCCCTCCCGGAGGGGATGGCGTTCGAGCTGGAACGTCCCAGGCACGAGGGGCAGGGGGATCGTTCGGCCAGCGCCGCCATGCAGCTCTCCAGGGCGTTTTCCATGCCCCCGAGGACGTTGGCTGCCCGGATCGTCGGGCGGCTGAGCGAGGATGGAAGCGGTTTCTTCGATAAAATCGAGGTCGCCGGACCGGGGTTCATCAACTTTTTCCTCTCGAAAAAATGGTTCGCCTCCGTCGCGGACGAGGTCCTTTCCATGGGAAATCGGTACGGTTCCTCGGAACTGGGAGGCGGGCGGAAGGTGCAGGTGGAGTTCGTCAGCGCCAACCCGACGGGGCCGCTGCACATCGGCCACGGCCGCGGCGCGGCGGTGGGGGACGTCGTCGCGGGCATCCTCGCCTTCACGGGCTGGAATGTCGAGCGGGAGTACTACATCAACGACGCGGGGCTCCAGATGGATATCCTGGGACGTTCCGCTCAGGCCCGCTATTTCGAGCTGGCGGGGCGTCCCGAACTTGCTCCCTTCCCCGAGAACGGCTACAAGGGCGCTTACATAAGAGACCTTGCCCGCACGGTCCTGGAGCGGGAGGGCGACCGTTTCCTGGCGGAGCCGCTTTCGGAGAGCCTGCCCTGGTTCAAGCGGTACGCGGGGGACGTCATCCTGGGGCGGATCAAGGAGGACCTGGGGCGTTTCGGGGTCCGCTTCGACGTCTGGTTCTCCGAGGCCACCCTTTACGAGCGGGATCTGGTGCGCCAGGCCATGGAGGACCTCAAGAGGCGCGACTTCGCCTTCGAGTCGGACGGTGCGCTCTGGTTCAAGACGACCGATTTCGAGGACGACAAGGACCGCGTACTGATCCGCAACAGCGGGGCGCCCACCTATTTCGCGTCGGATATCGCCTATCATCGGGACAAGTTCGTGACCCGCGGGTTCAATCGGGTCATCGACGTGTGGGGGGCCGATCATCACGGCTATATTCCGAGGATGAAGGCTGGGGTGGAGGCCATCGGAAAGTCGGCCGACGACCTCGACGTGCTGCTGATCCAGCTGGTCAACCTGATGCGGGACGGCCATCCCGTGGCGATGTCGACCCGGTCGGGGGAGTTTGTCACCCTGGAGGAAGTCCTGGATGAGGTCGGCGTCGACGCCACGCGGTTCTTCTTCCTCATGCGCCGGAGCGACAGCCAGCTGGACTTCGACCTCGACCTCGCAAAAAAGCAGAGCAGCGACAACCCCGTCTATTACGTCCAGTACGCTCATGCCCGAATCTGCAGCGTCGTCCGGGAGTGGACGGCCCGGGGCGGCAGCGCGGACCGTCTGGGCTCGGACGGCGTTCCGATCCCCGAGAGCCTGTTCGAGGACGAGGCGGCCCGCGGGCTGGCGGACTGTCTGGCGCTCTTTCCGCGGGAGGTGGAGAACGCGTCGCGGGACTTGGCCCCTCAGATGCTGACGGCCTATGCGGGGCTGCTGGCCGGCGCCTTCCATTCCTTCTACAACACCAACCGCATCCTGGGCGAGGCCGGGGAGGTGGAGCTCGGCCGCCTCAAGCTGGCGAACGCGGTGCGCATCGTCCTGCACACCTGCCTGAGCCTGCTGGGCGTGAGCGCCCCCGAGCGGATGTGACATGCCCCCCCTGCGGAGAATCGTGGTCGTCGCCTTCGTCCTCCTCCTCTTCCTCATCATAGGGACGCATTACTTCTTCGAATGGCGGAGGATCGACCAGCTCAACGCGGCGATCGAGGAACGCGAGGAGCTCCTGCGCAGGAAACAGGACAGCGTGCGCGACTATCGGGAG
Source organism: uncultured Fretibacterium sp. (assembly GCF_938040765.1). Taxonomy (GTDB): domain Bacteria; phylum Synergistota; class Synergistia; order Synergistales; family Aminobacteriaceae; genus CAJPSE01. Next base: position 4,834 of record NZ_CALIAA010000121.1, on the reverse strand, counting down.
AAGGTCTCGTTCTACAAATCCCGGGAGGGCATCGAGCACATGGCGCGGGAACAGTACAACCTCGTATTCCCCGGCGAGCGCGTTATCCTGATCAAGAGCGGCGACGTGGTCTCGGAGGATGGGCGCTGACCTCCGGCGGGAGGGGCGGGATGGTTCGCCGGGCTGCAAACGGTCCTTGACGGGACGTCAAAAAGGGGTACAATAGTCCTTCGGTAGAAAGTGGAATCTCGGGAAAACGCGAATTTCCGTTTCCCAAAGGTAATGTCCATTTATTTTATAATGAGATCTCTTATCGAGAGAGGTGGAGGGACTGGCCCGATGAAGCCCGGCAACCTGTCGAATCAGGTGCCAATACCAGCAGCCCCGTGAGGCTGGATGATGAGAGGAAGAGCATAAGGTTGTGCGGACACTCTTCCCGATGGGAAGGGTGTTTTTTTGTCTTTCGTTCATTTATTCTCGGGAGGTAGGACTATGGCAAACACGGAAAAATTCATCTTCTCCTCGGAGTCCGTCACGGAGGGGCACCCCGACAAGGTCGCCGACCAGATCTCGGACGGCATCCTGGACGCAATCCTGAAGGACGACCCCAACGGCCGCGTGGCCTGCGAGGTGCTCTGCACGACGGGTCTGGTGATGGTCTCGGGAGAGATCACGACCCGGACCTACGTGGACATCCCCAAGCTGGCGCGCGGGATCGTTCAGGACATCGGCTACACCCGCGCCAAGTACGGGTTCGACGGCGAGACCTGCGCAGTCCTCACGGCCATCGACGAGCAGTCCGGGGACATCGCCCAGGGGGTGGACAACGCCATCGAGGTGCGGGACAAGCAGGAGAAGAAGCTTTCCGAGGAGGAAATAGCCAGAATCGGGGCCGGGGACCAGGGTATGATGTTTGGCTACGCCTGCAACGAGACGGAGGAGTTCATGCCGATGCCCATCGCCCTCGCCCACAACCTGGCGCGTCAGCTCAGCAAGGTCCGCCGCGACGGGACGATCTCCTACCTGCGCCCGGACGGCAAGACCCAGGTCTCCCTCCGCTACGAGGGCCGGAAGGCCGTCCACGCCGACACGATCGTCGTCTCCGCTCAGCATCATCCGGAGGCGACCCTCAAGGAGATCCGTGCGGACATCATCGAGAACGTGATCAATCCCATCGTCCCCGGATACCTGATCGATTCGGAGACGCGTATCTTCGTCAACCCGACCGGGCGTTTCGTCAAGGGCGGTCCCATGGCCGACACCGGCCTGACGGGCCGAAAGATCATCGTCGATACCTACGGCGGATGGGTGCCCCACGGGGGCGGAGCATTTTCCGGCAAGGACCCCACCAAGGTCGACCGCAGCGGCGCCTACATGACGCGCTACGCCGCGAAGAACATCGTGGCTGCGGGGATCGCCGACGAGTGCCAGATTCAGGTGGCCTACGCCATCGGCGTGGCCGAGCCGGTTTCCCTTAACGTCAACACCTTCGGCACGGGGAAGATCGGGGACGAGAAAATCGTGGAGCTGCTGCGCGCCCATTTCGACTTCCGGCCCGCTGCGATCATCCGGGACCTGGACCTGCGCAAGCCTCAGTACAGGGCGCTGGCCGCCTACGGACACATGGGCCGCATCGACCTTACCCCCCTGCCGGGATGGGAGAGGACGGACCGCGCGGAGACGCTTCGCAAGGCCGCCGGGATTTAGGAAAAAGGAAGCGCTGTAAGGGTGAAAGAAAGCCGGAGGGTTCCCATAGAAGGGAACATCCTCCGGCTCTTTTTCTGCGTGAGGCTACAGAAGCCCCAGAAAATGCTGCACGACCAGGGACGTGCCCGCCAGGCTGATCCAGCAGACCAGACCCATGAGGATCGGCCTCAGGCCGTTGGCCAGAAGTTTGCCGATGTGCGTGTTGAGCCCGATGGCGGCCATGGCGGCGACGATGAGGAACTTCCCGGACACCGTCAGGGAGCGCGATATCTCGGGGCTCACGATCCCCGACGTATGCAGCAGGGAGGCGGCCACGAACCCGAGCACGAACCAGGGGAAGGCCTTGGAAAAGCTGAAGTGCGAGGCTCCCTCCCCGGTCCGGGCGGTGTAGAGCGCGAGCACGAAGGTGATGGGCACGATCATCAGGGTACGCGTCAGTTTGACGATGGTCGCCAGCTTGCCGGCGGCGTCGCTGTAGGCGTACCCCGCCGCGAGGACGGACGAGGTGTCGTTGACCGCCGTGCCGGCCCATATCCCGAACCCCTGGTCGCCCATCCTCATAAGGTGTCCGAGCGCGGGGAAGATGAAGACGGCCGCGATGTTGAAGAGAAATATGGTGGATATGGAGTGGGCGATGTCCTCCTCCTTCGCGCCGATGACGGGTGCGGTCGCCGCGATGGCCGATCCGCCGCATATGGCCGTCCCCACCCCGATCAAAGTTGCGGTCACGGAGTCGAGCCGCAGGACCCTCTGCATGATCCGGGCGGAGAGGAACGCCGCGGTCAGGGTGAAGGCCATCACGACGAGGGACTCGCTTCCGACCGCCAGGACGTTCCTCATGTTCATCTCAAACCCCAGCAGGACGACGGAGAGCTGGAGCAGCCTCTTCGAGGCGAAGCGCGTTCCCTCCCTCAGCGCGGGCGGATTGCCGAACAGGGCGACGAGCATTCCGAAAAGGATGCCGAACACCGGCGCGCCGACGATGGGAACCTGGCGTCCGCAAAACCACGCGAGCACGGCGAGGACGACGGTGAGGGACAGTCCGGGAACGAAAGCCTTCCATTGTGCTGGTTTCTTCTGTGTCGGATTCTTCAAAATCGAATCGCCCCTTTCGGATTTCATTTCGTTAACAAAACCGCGAGGTAAGTGTACGCCCAAATTTTTCAGTATCCCTCAATGATAGCGCATGTTGTCTTGTTTTTGTCCTGTCCGACCCCCTCTTCCGCTGTAAGTTCATCATGAATTTTTCGGGCGGGAACGATGTCTGTATGGATCGTGGACGGGGCTTCCGGGATCATCTGCGTATTCCGTGAAGTGTCCGTGGAGAAAGCAGCCTGCCCGGAGGGTTCTCCGTAACCCGAACGCCCCCCTTCGGCAATTTTCGTTGACAAAGGCATTTTCGAGTAATAAAATTGCTCGTATGATGATAGATTCTTTGATATCCTCCAAGACCCGTATAAAGCTGCTGATGAAGTTTTTCCTGAATCCCGGGGTCACGTCCTACCTTCGCGGCCTGGCGGACGAGTTCGGGGAGTCGACCAATGCCGTGCGGGTGGAGCTGAACCGTCTGTGCTCGGCCGGCTTCCTCGAGGAGGTGCCGGAGGGGGGGCGAAGGCGTACCTACCGGGCCTGCAGGAGGCACCCCCTTTTCCCCGAGCTCCATCGCATCGTGCGTAAGGTTTTGGGGATCGATCAGGTTGTGGAGGGGATCGTCGAGCGCCTGGGGACCGTCCGCCTCGCCCTGATCACGGGCGACTACGCCCACGGGATCGACGGCGGGATTATCGACCTGACCCTGGTCGGGGAGATCGACCGGCAGTACCTGGGCGAGCTGGTGGAGAAGGTGGAAGGGATGATTGCCCGGAAGGTCCGAGTGCTTGTCCTGACTCCCGGGGAGTACGAGATGCTTCGGGGAACTCTGCGTCCCGAGGAATCCCTGTTCGTCTGGGGCGAGCAGGATGGGCTGCTGCAGGAACAAGTGAGGGATGCGGGATAACATGACGGACAATTCCACGAATGCCGGGTTCGACCTGATCATCGAGCCCAACCGAACGACGGTCGCCTTTTTCCGGGAGCTCCTGCGTTACCGGGAGCTGTTTTATTTTCTGGCCTGGCGCGACATCCTGGTGCGCTACAAGCAGACGGTCATCGGCATCGCCTGGAGCGTGATCCGGCCCCTCCTGACCATGCTGGTGTTCACCATCGTGTTCGGGCGGCTGGCCCGGCTGCCCAACGAGGGCGTGCCCTATCCCATTTTGGTGTTCTCCGCGATGCTGCCGTGGCAGTACTTCGCCAACGCGATGCAGGAGAGCTCGAATTCCCTGATCGCGGAGTCGCGCCTGATCAGCAAGGTATACTTTCCGCGCCTGATCGTTCCGGCCAGTTCGGTCATCGTGAGCGCGGTGGACTTCCTGATCTCCCTGGTGCTTTTGGGGTTGCTGATGTTGGGATATGGCTTCATCCCCTCCTGGACGCTCCTGTTTATGCCGTTTTTCTTTTTGCTTGCGACCCTGGCGGCCTTGGGGGCGGGGTTCTGGCTGTCCGCCCTGAACGTGAAGTATCGGGACTTCCGTTATATCGTCCCGTTCCTGGTGCAGTTCGGCCTCTACGTCTCGCCCGTGGGGTTCTCCAGCTCCGTCGTGCCCGAACGCTGGCGGCTGCTCTACAGCCTCAATCCCATGGTCGGGGTGATCGACGGATTTCGGTGGTGCGTGCAGGGGACGGCGAGCCCGCTCTACCTGCCGGGTTTCCTGATCTCCGCGGCGATCTCCGTCCTGGCCTTTTTCAGCGGAGTGTGGTTCTTCCGCCGTACCGAGCGCTTCTTCGCGGACTTCATCTGAGACGGCGTTCCTCGGAGATAAGGGTGGCAACTGAGCAGGGGTTGAGCGATGGAGTACTTTGATTACGATGGGTTCTGGAAGGACCTGATCGAACGTTTCTTTGGCCCGTTCCTGTTGAGGGCCCTGCCGGAGCTCTATGTCGACGCGGACCTCTCTCAGGAACCGAGGTTTTTGGATAAGGAATTTCGCGATCTTTTGCAGACCTCGGACCTGGAGCTTCACCGTTCCCCTCGTTTTGCCGATTATCTCCTGGATGTTCCCTTGAAAAACGGCGGCGATGCGTGGGTTTTGCTCCACATAGAGGTCCA
>NZ_CALIAA010000120.1 GCF_938040765.1 uncultured Fretibacterium sp. | reverse complement strand
AGGAGAGCCCGCCGTTCTGGCGGGCTCTCCTCCTGCATGGGATGGGGCCTCACAACAAAAAAACTGGGCCGCGGCATTGCCGCAGCCCAGCAAGTCGGAGCTTTTTCGTTTACTTCTTCTTCCTGACCCTGACCTTGCCGGATTTCTTGGCCGGAGCCGCCTTCTGGGCGGCAGGGGTCTTGCCCTGCGCATAGGCCAGCCCCTTGCCGGGGGTCGACTTGGGATCCACCGCAGCGAAGACCTTCTTCTGAGCATCGCTGCTGTTGTCGAAGACCGTGCCGTAAATCTCGTTGCCAAGCATGTCGAAGTGCTTGAGGTACGTCACCGCGAACTGCTTGCCGTCCGGCGTGTACTCGTAGCCGTACTCGGTGAAATAGAGGCTGCCCGCAACCTCCGGAGAGAGGTTGTACTTGGACATCAGCAGGTCCACCGTCTGCTGCTTGACGGAGGTGTTGGTGTAGTACTTCCGCGCGACGGCGAAGGGAACGTTGTCCTTCTTGCCGTAGTCCAGGAGGTACCACTGCATCTTGATGTGATCCGATCCCAGGTTCTTCTGCTTGGCCGCATCCCACGCCAGAGCGGGAGACGAAGCGGCCACAGCCGTCCCCAAAAGCAACGCGCAAAGGAGCCCTTTCTTCATTACAAAAACACGACCCTTCCCCACGGAAAAATAGGATAGCGCGCAACCGCATACCCCATGATTTTTGTTATTTTAGCACAGAAAACACAGAGAGGTACAGAGCCCTTCTCCGCATTTTTCACGATCCCCCGTACTGGAGGACGCAGGACGGAGACGGCTACCGCACGCTTCGCGCCCCGATCCCATAGCTGACGGGCCGCTCCTTCCCCCCCGACGGGGAGTTGTAGAGTTTGCCGTCGATCCACAGTTCCGAGGATCCGCCGCCGTCAAGGTTCAGGGCATAGGCCATGTTCATGGAGCTCAGGAGCTCCGCGGCCTCCATCAGGGTGGCGCCCGACGCGTGCAGTCCGTTGCGTCCGTCGATGACCATGAAAATCCAGTTGCCGTCGTTCGTCAGTCCTACGATGGAGCGAGGGTGTCTGAGGTTGACCAGCGAGTTCCCGAACCCCTCGGCATCCACCCGCACCTCGCCCTCGCTGAGGAGGAACGGGCCTGCCTGGACGATGTTCTCCATCTCCCCCCAGGACTCCCCGCCGCCGCCCGTCAGCTCGCTTTGAACCCGCACCGGGGTTCTCGTGCCTGCGGGGAAGATATCCCTCAGAAGGTCCGCGTTGCTCCCGTACCCGGCCAGCACCCAGGTTCCGGGCTCGAGGGGCCCGCCGCTTTCCCGGAGGCCGGCGCTTTTCCCTCCGCGCACCACGACCTCCGAGGCCGGGATGGACGTCACGCTTGGGGTCGACGCCCCGTAGTGCGGCGTGTAGAGCACCAGCGTATCGCCCTTGACGAAACGGTTCACGGCATTCAGGGAGAGGGTCCCCTGGTCCGTCGGGATGGAGCCGCTCCAGGAGACCTCGCCGAAGGCGGCCTCGTTCTTCTTGTTCCAGCCCAGGCAGGTCCGGCCCTGATAAGGTGGGTTTACGAGCGAGCCCCGGATGCGGAGCGTCCCGATGGGCAGCCCGCGGTTCCGCCCCGTCACGGAGAAGAAGCCCGCATTGACGGCGGCTCGGACCCTTGCGGTACGGGCCATCTCCGACAGAGGGGCGAGGGCGGAGGAGCCGCCCGGCGCAAGGATAGGCTCCAGCCTGTAGCGGTCGGGGTCCATCGTCAGGGTGGCCCAATAGCGCGGCATGATCTCCGTATCCCGGTTCGTGACCGACGCCAGAATGCGCGCCTTGCGGCCCCGAGAGCGGATCAGATCGAACAGGCGGCGCACCCGGCCGTAGTCCTCCAGAAGCCCGCTGCGCAGGATCCATTCGTAATTCGGCTGGGAGGCCGTCATGTCGAAGCCCTTGCCCTTCAGGAAGCGCTGCATCGCCTCGGCCTCCGGTTTGTCGTTGAACCCGTCCGCATAGACCCTCCATTTGGGGATGCCGGTCGAGACGCCGTTTCTGTGGATGTGCAGCGTCATCCCCGACGCAGGGGAGAGCTTCACGTCCAGCTCGAGGCCGCCGCTCGCCCTGCGGACGGCGGACAGCAGGCTTTGCGCTTCCTTGTCCGTGATCGTGTGTTCGCCCCTGAAGGTCGGGACCCCGCTCCGAATCAGGGGAGGGTCCATGTTCACCGCCACGGCCAGGCAGCCGCGGTCGAGGGCCGACAGGGACTTCACGTCCTTGAATGGGAGCGAAAGGCCCGACAGGATCCGCGCCTCGACCTCCAGCCCCAGGGCCTGGACGCTCCATCGCAGCGCATCCCGGCGCGTCACCGGCGCGTTCAGCTTGCCGACGGGATCCGTCACCAGTCCGCTCCTCAAAATGAAGGCCGCGCCATCATTTTCCCTGGCCGAGCTCCAGTCCAGACCGCGGGCTTCCAGAAGCTCGGAGAGGAAGACGCCTCGGGCAACGGAAGCCGCCTCAGCCCCCGGACAAAAGGACAGGCAAAGCGCCAGACACAGCGTAATCAGACGGCGCATCCAACTCACCCCCAAAACGGCGGACGGACGGCCGCCCCACGAGATGCGCCCCCTCATGCCACACGCTCTCCCTGTTTCCACACCGACCTTATCGGCCGTGTACCCGAGGCGTAGGCGAAGACGGCGGGCGTCTCGCCGTCCAGGACAAGAAAATCGGCCATCTTGCCCGGCTCCAGGCTTCCGACGTTATGGGCCGCCCCGACCGCCCACGCGGCGTTCAGGGTCGCGCCGGTCAGGGCCTCCTCGGGGGTCAGGCCCATCCCCATGACGGCGAGACTGAGGACGAAGGGCATGGACGAACAGAAGCAGGAACCGGGGTTCAGGTCCGTGGCCAGCGCGACGGGGACCCCCTTTTCCACCATCGTCCGGGCCCGGGCAAAAGGTTTGCGCAGGCTGTAGGCCGTCGCGGGAAGCAGCACCGCCACGACCCCCGACTCCTTCATCGCCTCGATTCCGGCGTCGGACGCGGCCAGCAGATGCTCGGCCGAGACGGCGCGAAGCTCGCCGGCCAAGGCGGCGCCGCCCAGGTCATGTACCTCGTCGGCATGCACCTTGAGGTGAAGCCCATGCTCCCGCGCGCACTCCAGGACCCGGCGGCTCTGCTCCACGGAGAACACGCCCTCCTCGCAGAATATGTCGCAGAAGCGAGCAATGCCCTGCTTCGCGACGGCCGGCAGCATTTCCTCCCGCAGCAGCGCCACGTAGCCCTCCGGGTCCCCCCGGAACTCCTCCGGCACCGCATGGGCCCCCATGAAGGTGGGGATGACGGTCTGAGGCGTCTCCCTGCCCAGCCGGTCGATGATGCGGAGCATCCGCAGCTCCGTCTCGACGTCCAGACCGTAGCCGCTCTTGACCTCGATCGTCGTGGTCCCGTAGAGGAGGGTGGAGTCCAGGAGGGACCGGGAGAACGCGAACAGCGCCTCGTCCGAGGCCGAACGGACCGCCCGGACGGACGAGAGGATGCCCCCCCCCGCCTGAAGGATCTCGAGGTACGACTTGCCCGCAAGGCGCATGGAGAACTCCTCCTCGCGCAGCGCCGCAAAACAGGCGTGGGTGTGCGGGTCGACGAAGCCGGGGACCACCGCGGCCCCTTCAAAATCAAATTCCTGATCCGCGGTGCGCCCCTCCAGGCGTTCCTCGACGTCCCTCATCGCCCCGACGGCGAGGAGCCGGCCGTTCTCCACCAGAAAACAGCCGTCCTCGTAAACGGCCAGCTTCCCCTGTTCCTCCCCCACAGCGGGGCGTCTGCCCATCAGGGGCGTATAAATGCGCGCATGTCTGAACAGCTTCAAGGCCACTCCGACAGCTCCTTTCCTCAAAATCATAAATCTTCCACATTATAAAACACTCGAAAATCGAAAGCGCGGGGACCTGTCCCCGCGCCCGAAAAAATTCAGAAGAAATTGTCGTGGGGCCCTTTCTGTATCCCCACCATTATATATCCGTCATATATCCGTCGTATCCGTTTCGCGCCTCAATCCAGGGCCCCGACCGCGGCCTCCGCGGCGTCCAGGACCTCTCCGCCGCGGGTCAGCTCGATGGCCCGATCGATCAGCGGGTACAGGAACTCGTCCTTCCCCAGAAAGGGAATCGCGGAGCGGATGCAGGCGTGCGCGGCGCCCGTTCCCTTGCCCGGCTTCAGGTCCTTCAGGCTGAACTCGAGCGCCTGGGCGCCCGTCAGGAGCTCCACGGCCACGACCTTCCGGACGTTGTCCAGGATCGTCGCGGCCTTGCGGGCGGAGTAGCCCCCCATGGAGACGTGGTCCTCCTGATTCGCCGACGTCGGGATGGAATCCACGCAGGACGGGTGGGCCAGCACCTTGTTCTCCGAGACCAGGGAGGCGGAGACGTACTGCGGGATCATGAAGCCGCTGTTCAGACCGCTGCCCTCGATCAGGAAGGGAGGCAGGCCGGAGAGCGAGGCGTCGACCATCCGGGCCTGGCGCCGCTCGGAGATGCTGCCGAACTCGGCCATGGCGATCCCGAAGAAATCCATGGCAAGGGCCAGGGGCTCGCCGTGGAAGTTCCCCCCGCTCAGGGCCTCCCCCTCGTCGGGGAAGATCAGGGGGTTGTCCGTGACGGAGTTGATCTCCGTCTCCAGCACGCCGCGAACGTAGGCCAGCGCATCCCGGCCCGCGCCGTGCACCTGGGGCACGCAGCGCAGCGAGTAAGCGTCCTGGACGCGGTCCTTCTTATAGCGCTCGACGATGCCGCTGCCCTCGATCAGGCGGCGCAGGTTCGAGGCCACGGCGTTCTGCCCCCTGAAGGGCCGGAGCGCATGGGTGCGGGCGTCGTAAGCGTAGGGGACGCCGTGAAGCGCCTCCATCGACAGGGCGGCGGCGACGTCCGCCGTGCGGGCCAGACGTTCGGCGTCCAACAACGCAAGCGCGCCCACCGCGTTCATGACCGTGGTCCCGTTGTTGAGGGCCAGTCCCTCCTTGGCCCCGAGCGAGACCGGGGCCAGGCCCGCGTCCGACAGGGCCTCTGCGGCCGGGACGACCCTGCCCCGATACTCCGCCATCCCCTCCCCCATGAGGCCGAGCGCCAGATGGGAGAGCGGGCACAGGTCGCCCGAGGCCCCGACCGAACCCTGACAGGGGATGAGGGGATGAATGCCCGCGTTCAGCAGCCCGACAAGGCCGGAGAGCGTCCCGAGGCTGATGCCCGAGTGCCCCCGGCTGAGCGTGTTGATCCGCAGCAGCATGATGGCGCGCGTGACGTCCACGGGGTAGGGCTCGCCGACCCCGCAGGCGTGGCTGCGCAGCAGGTTCTCCTGAAGTGCGGCGCGGTCCTCCCGCGATATCCTCACCGAGGCCAGGTCCCCAAACCCCGTCGTGATGCCGTAGATCACCCGGTCGGACTCCGCCCAGCCCTCCACGAGGGCGGCGGCCCTCCCGACGGCCCGAACCGCGTCCTCTCCAAGGCGCACCGCATCCCCATGCCGCGCGACGCGCACGATGTCATCCAGCTTCAGGGACAGCCCGTCCAGGGTAATGGTGCGTCCACTCAATCAATATCCCTCCTGAAAAAATCGACATGGGGGCTTCGCCCCCAATCCCCTACGCCGCTATAGTGAGACTGATCGGCCCGCAAGCGAAGCGAGCGAATGGCCGGAAGACTCCCCTCTGGGGATAGCGGCGGCCCCGGTAGGCTTCTTCCTCAAAACAGTCAAGCCGGGGTACCACCGGGGGGCTTCATGGATTAAATCAGCGTTTTCTTAAAAACTGGAATGGAGTATACGTTTCAAGGAAGGGGAGTCCCGTGGAAAACATCGTCATCATAGACTGCGGATCGCAGTTTACCCAACTGATCGCGCGGAGGGTTCGGGAGCTGCACATCCACAGCGTCGTACTGTCGTGGGATGCCCCCCGAAGCCGCATCGCGGAGCTCGCCCCGCTGGGCGTCATCGTCTCCGGCGGACCGGACAGCGTCAACGAGCCGGGGGCCATCGTCGTCGACCGGGACCTCTTCGACCTGGGGGTTCCCATCCTCGGGATCTGCTACGGGATGCAGCTCATGACGAAGGTGCGGGGTGGGACCGTCGCCTCGGGCGAGCGTCCGGAATATGGGGTCACGCCCATAGAACGGCGCGGGGAGTCCGTCCTCTTCGGGGACCTCGCCGACAACCTGGAGGTCCTGATGAGCCACGGCGACCGGGTCGCCGCGGTGCCGCCGGGGTTCCGGGTCACGGCGGAGACGGCCCACGGCGTCATCGCCGCCATGGAGGACGAGGCGGGCCGATGCTTCGGCCTCCAGTTCCACCCGGAGGTCGTCCACACCCGGCAGGGGACGCGGATCCTGAGGCAGTTCCTGTTCGAGGTCTGCGGATGCAGGGGGGACTGGAACCTGGGGGACTGGACCGAGGACGCCGTGGCCGATATCCGCGAGAGGGTCGGGGACGGGCGCGTCGTCTGCGGCCTGTCGGGCGGCGTGGACTCGAGCGTCGCCGCCGCGCTGGTGCATCGGGCCATCGGCCCTCAGCTGGAGTGCATCTTCGTCGACCATGGGCTGATGCGCCTCAATGAGGCCCGTCAGGTCATGGATTCCTACAACGGGCTGGGGCTGTCGGTCCGTCACGTTGATGCCTCGGAGCTCTTCCTGGGCAAGCTGGCCGGGGTTACCGACCCGGAGAAAAAGCGCCGCATCATCGGGGGCCTCTTCATCGAGGTGTTCGACGCCGAGGCGGCGAAGGTCGGCCGCGTGGACTGGCTCCTGCAGGGCACGATCTATCCCGACGTCATCGAGAGCGGCAGCAAGAAGGGCTCGGTGCTCATCAAATCGCACCACAACGTGGGCGGACTGCCGGAGAAGATGAAGCTCCGCCTGCTGGAACCGCTCCGGGATCTCTTCAAGGACGAGGTCCGGGAGCTGGGACGCCTCATCGGCGTGCCGGACGCGATCGTGAACCGGCAGCCCTTCCCGGGCCCGGGGCTCGCGGTGCGCTGCCTTGGCGAAATCACGAGGCCGCGCCTCGACACGCTGCGCGCCGCCGACGCGATCTTTCGCGAGGAGCTGCAGAGGGCGGGACTCTATGAAAAGATCTGGCAGTCCTTCTGCGTTCTGCTCCCCGTGCGGACGGTCGGGGTGATGGGGGACGGCCGCACCTACAACGAGGTGCTGGCGCTCCGCGCGGTGAACTCCCAGGACGCCATGACGGCCGATTGGGTGCGCATCCCGCCGGAGGTGCTGGACGTAACGGCCCGGCGCATCTGCAACGAGGTGCGCGGGATCAACCGCGTGGTGCTGGACGTGACCTCGAAGCCGCCCGCGACGATCGAGTGGGAGTAAACAGGAGGTAAGGCGTCATGAAATTTGCATTTCTGATTATGGGCGATTTCAATATCGAGGCGGACAGGGCGTCGATTCATGACGGTACGGCCCGGATCGTCGGCGTCGCGAGCATAGGGGAGGCGAAGGAGGAGGCGCTCAGGCTGGAGCGCGAGGGCGTCGGCTGCATAGAGCTCTGCGGCGCTTTCGGCGAGGACGGAGCGAGAGCGATCATCGAGGCGACGGGAAACAGGATTCCTGTCGGCTATGTCACGCATTTCCCGGAACAGGACGAGGTGTATCGCACCGCCTTTTCCGGCTGAACGCCCTCCGGTTCGCGGGGCTGGTTTTTTGAAAAAAGGCGGGAGGGGTATCGATGGATTACGCGAAGGAATCCTTGAGGCTTCATGAAAAGTGGAAGGGTAAGATCGAGGTGGCGGCGACCGTCCCCGTGGACACCCGGGAGGCCCTCTCGCTGGCCTACACCCCGGGGGTCGCTCAGCCGTGCCTCGAGATTCGGAAGGACGTCGACAAGAGCTACGAGCTGACGCGCCGGCACAACCTGTGCCTGGTCGTCACCGACGGCAGCGCCGTCCTGGGCCTTGGGGACATCGGGCCCGAGGCCGGCATGCCCGTCATGGAGGGGAAATGCGTCCTCTTCAAGGCGTTCGGCAAGGTGGACGCCTTCCCCCTGTGCGTGAGGACGAAGGATGTGGACGAGTTCGTCCGGACCGTATACAACATCTCCGGCTCCTTCGGCGGCATCAACCTCGAGGACATCGCCGCCCCGCGCTGCTTCGAGATCGAGCGCAAGCTGAAGGAGAAGTGCGATATCCCCATCTTTCACGACGATCAGCATGGCACGGCCGTCATAACCCTGGCGGGGCTGATCAACGCCCTCAAGGTCGTCGACAAGGGGATCGGGGACATAAAAATTGCCGTCAGCGGCGCCGGGGCCGCCGCCATAGCCATCACCAGGCTGCTGCTCTCCGCGGGGGTGCGCGATATCACGCTCTGCGACCGCACGGGCGCCATCTACAAGGGACGGGAGAAGGGCATGAACTGGATCAAGGAGGAGATGGCCGAGGTGACGAACCCCCGCGGGCTCCGCGGCACGACCGCCCATGCCATGAGGGGGGCGGACGTGTTCATCGGCGTCTCGGCCCCGGGCTCCGTGACGCAGGAGATGGTCCGCGGCATGGCGCGCGATCCCATCGTCTTCGCCTGCGCCAACCCGGTGCCGGAGATCTTCCCCGACGAGGCCAGGGCCGCGGGCGCGAAGGTCGTCGCCACCGGCCGCAGCGATTTCCCCAACCAGATCAACAACGTGCTGGCGTTCCCGGGGATCTTCCGCGGAGCCTTCGACGTGCGCGCCAGCGACATCGACGAGGAGATGAAGATGGCTGCGGCGTACGCGCTTGCGGAGCTGGTCTCCGCGGATGAGCTGAGCGCTGACTTCATCATTCCCACGGCCTTCGACCCCCGCGTGGGGCCCGCCGTGGCCGTGGCCGTGGCGGATGCGGCCAGGAGGACGGGGGTCGCCAGGATCTGAGGCCGTCGTGTCCCCTGCCTGGGGGCCTCGCTTGAAAAGCCCGATTCGTTATAGTATATTGTGAAAGGTGCCGAGCGGATCGGGGTTTTTGCGGCGGCTGTGTTTTTTCCGTTTTTGTCGGACCCGTGATGGTTCTGTGGAGCACGCAGATTCGGGAGGGAAAAATGATGAGGAAGAGCGTTTGGATGGCCCTGGCGGTAAGCGCGGCCCTGCTCCTGGGGGTTACCGCCTCCTTTGCGGGCGAGCATAAGATTTCGGGGAGCTTCCTGATGGGCACGGGGAGCGCCACGGGAAACTATTACGCTTTCGGAAGCGCGCTGGCGCAGGTCATCAACCGGTATACGGGGGCCAACATCACCGTGAGCTCCACGGGGGGGTCCGTGGAGAACGTGCGGCTCCTCAAAAAGGCCGATATCGAACTTGCCCTGGTGCAGACCGACGTCAACAGCTACGCGCTGAACGGTGTAGAACAGTTTGCCGACGGCGCCGTGAACAACTTCTCCGCGGTCACCGCCTGTTACCCCGAGATGGTCCAGATCGTCGTCAGCAAGGCCAGCGGAATCAAAAGCGTGTCCGATATGCGCGGCAAGCGCATCTGCGTCGGGGCCGTCGGATCGGGTTACGAGGTCGCGGCAAGGCAGATTCTGGGCATCTACAACATGACCTACGACGATATCGACGAGCGCTTTCTCAGTCAGTCCGAGGCCAAGAACGCGCTTCAGGACGACCAGATCGACGCCTTCTTCATGTGCTCGGGGTACCCCAACGCGAACGTGACCGAGCTGTCCCTGACGGGCAAGATCGACGTCATCTCCATCGACGACGAGCACGTCTGGATGCTGCTGGAAAAGTATCCTTTTTACGCCGGGTATGCGACGCCGGACGACCAGTACAAGCTGGGCCATCCCGTGAGCTCGGTGGCGGTGATGTCCATGCTCGTGGCGCTGAAGGAGCTTGACGAGGACGACGTCTATGCCATAACGGAGGCCATCTACGGGCACCTCGACGAGATCCGCGAGGTGAACAAGAAGGCTGGGCACATGTCCCTGAAGAACCCCTTCCGCGGCATCCCGGGCAACGTCCATCCCGGCGCGGCCCGTTTCTACAAGGAGAAGGGAATCACGGTTCCCGACAGGTAAGCGCCCGTCGTCATCCCTTCCCCTTTCTTGTCCAACAGCGAGTTGTATTGAAGAACCAGACAGTCCGGCCGTTCAACGGGTGCAGTGCCTTTTCCGTGAACTGCCGGGCTTTTTTATGGCCTCGGAAGTCCGTCGGGACCATGAGGCGTCGTCCCGTGTCGGTCATCCGGTAATGATGGATGCCCGTTCCGGGCGGGGCCCTTGCGCCTTGTGTCCTTGTCCCGGCCGGTCGAGGCGCGGTCCTAATTTTCCTGCAGGAGGGTGGCGGCGTTGAGCCTTTTCAATCGCGAAAAATTGAATGCAATCCCCGTGGATGTCGATCTGTCCGAGCTGGAACGCGATTCGCGCTATCGCATCTTCTCCGGGGGCGTGAACGTCCTCATTACGGTGGTCCTGGTGCTCTTTGCCGTCTTTCAGCTTTACGCTTCGCTGAGCGGGCGTCTGCCGCAGCAGATCCTCCGCTACGGACATCTCGGTTTCGCCGTCAGCCTCGCCTTCATCCTCTATCCGACGACGAAGAAATCGAGCCGCCGGAGGATCAACCCTCTGGATATACTCTTCGCCGCGGCGTTTCTGGCGGTGATCGCCTACTTCATCGTCAACTTCAAGGCCCTTCAGCTTCGCGCCGGCGATTATACGATGATGGACACCGTCATGGCGGGGATCGGCCTGGGCCTCGTGCTCCTGGCCTGTTGGCGCGTGGTGGGGCCCCCCATCGTGATCATCGCGCTGTGCTTCATTCTCTACGGCCTGATGGGGTCGCGCGGCCTGATCAGGATCGAGATGCCCGGGTTCCTGGCGCAGAGGGGCTACCTGCTGCCGCGCATCCTCACACACCTTTTCATCACGACCGAGGGCGTCATCGGCAATCCCATCGGGGTCTGTTCGACGTACATCTTCCTGTTCATCCTCTTCGGGGCCTTCCTCGAGAAGACGGGGATCGGCCAGTTCTTCATCGACCTCGCCAACGCCCTGGCGGGATGGGCGGTGGGCGGTCCGGCGAAGGTGGCGGTGCTGTCGTCGGCCCTTCAGGGCACCGTGTCGGGCTCCTCCGTGGCGAATACCGTGTCGACGGGGTCGTTCACCATCCCCCTGATGAAGTCCCTGGGCTATGAGCCGGAGTTCGCCGGGGCCGTCGAGGCCGCGGCATCCACGGGCGGGCAGATCATGCCCCCCGTGATGGGGTCGGCCGCCTTCCTGATCGCCGAGTCGGTGGGGGTTCCCTACCCGCAGCTCATGTTGGTGGCGCTGATCCCCGCCCTGCTGTACTTCGCGGGGATCTGGATCATGGTGGACTTCGAGGCGCGGCGCAAGGGGCTGAAGGGCCTGCCGCGCGAAAAACTGCCGCCGGCGAAGCCCCTGCTCCTGCAGAAGGGGCATCTCGTCCTGCCGCTGTGCGCCATCATCTACTTCATGCTGTCGGGCTTCACCATCACCCGGTCGGCGTTGTGGGGCGTCCTGATCGCCGCCGTGGTCCCCTTTCTGAGGAAGGGCACCTGGGTCTCCCCCAGGCAGGTCCTCGCGGCGCTGCCCCTGTCCGCGCGCAACATCGTCTCGGTGGCCACGGCGTGCGCCACGGCGGGCATCATCGTGGGGATGGTCACACTGACCGGCCTGGGACAGAGGATCGGCGCCGGGATGTTCCAGGTCGTCGGGGGCAACGTGTTCCTGGGGCTCGTCTGCGCCATGGTCACGTCGCTGGTGCTCGGCATGGGGGTGTCCACCACCTCGAACTACATCATCACGTCGACCGTGGCGGCGCCGATCCTGATTCAGCTGGGCATCCCCCTCCTGGCGGCCCATATGTTCTGCTTCTACTTCGGCATCATCGCGGACATCACGCCTCCCGTGGCGCTGGCAGCCTATGCCGGCTCGGCCATCGCCAGGGGCAATCCCTTCAAGACGGGGGTCAACGCCTCCAAGCTGGCCATCGCCGCCTTTCTGGTGCCCTACATGTTCGCGCTCAATCCCAAGCTCATCATGATCGACGGGACCTTCGCCGAGGCCCTGCCCATGATCCTGACCGCCCTGGTGGGGCTGTTCGGGATCGGGGGCGGCCTGATCGGCTACCTCAATGCCCCGATAAAGTCCTACTGGCGCCTGCTTCTGGTCGCCGGCGGGCTGGGGCTCCTCATCCCCGGGACGACGAGCGACCTGGTCGGGGTGGTGCTCATCCTGGCCGTTTACTTCTTCCACCTGCGCAGGAGGAAGGGCGCAAGACCGCCCACGGCCGCCGCGGAATGAGGAGGACAGTCCGGAAATGAGGCTCTTCATGGTGCGCCACGGGGAGACGGCCTGGAACCGGGAAGGGCGCCTTCAGGGACAGAGGGACATCCCGCTGGACGAGACGGGGCTGCGGCAGGCGGAGCTTACGGCCGGGCGCTTTCGCGGTTTTCCGCTGGACGCGGTGCTCTCCTCGCCGCTGAGGCGGGCGGAGGCGACCGGCAGGAGGATCTTCGAGGCGGCGGAATGCGAAAGTTTCGTCACCGACCCCGGCTTCATGGAGATCCACCACGGCGAATGGGAGGGCATGACCGTGCGGGAGATCGCGCAAAAGGACGCGTCCCTGCTGGAGGAGTGGCATTCCTGTCCCGAAAGGGTGAGGATGCCCGGCCCCGGCGGTGAGACCCTGGCGGACGTGCAGCGGAGGGCGGTCTCGGCGCTGGAACGCGCCATGCCGAGCTCCGGCAAAGACGCGCTGCTGGTGACGCACGGCGCGGTCCTCAAGGTGCTGATCTGTCACTTTCTCGACGTCCCGCTGTCCTGCTATTGGCGGCTCAGGATCCCGAACTGCGGCGTCTCCTGCGTCGAGTTCACGGACGAAATGCCGCGTGTGGCGCTTTTGGGCGACGTCGGCCATCTGAGGGAGGGGCGGGGAAACTTTTTGTCGTAACCTTCCACTCTCGCAGGAAGCTTTCGGGACATGCGCTGTCGGCCCTCCTCGGCAAAAGTCAACCGGCGAATACCTCGGGCATATCGCGACGGCGAAGGAGCACGGCGTGACGAGGGAGGAGATGGTGGAGATCATCACGCAGCTCGCCTTTTATGCCGGCTGGCCCAAGGCCTGGGCAGCGTTTCCGGTGGCCCGGGAGGTTTATGGAGAATAAGACGACGAAGGCAATCGGACGAGCGGGGCCCGTGGATCGGGCCCCGCTCGATCCTACGACCGTTCTCCGAGCAGCTGCTTCTCCTTTTCCAGAAACTCGGTATCGTAGTGGGCGATCTTGTAGTCCAGCTTATCGGCCAGGGTCCTCAGCTCCTCGATCGGCACCCCCGCACTCCGCATGCACAGGATGAACTCGATCCACTTGATGTCGCTCTCGTCGTAGTTCCTCATCCCGCCCTTTCTTCCGACGGGGGGGATGAGCCCCACCCTTTCGTAGTACCGCAGCGTGTCGGGAGAGGTCCCGAACCGCTCGCTCACCTCCGCAATGGTCAACCGCTTCATCCCCTTTTCCTTGGACTTGGAGCCAGCTTGAAATTGTAGGCCATTTCCGCCGAAATGGGCAGGGCAAGGTCTGGCCTGACGGACTGCCGAGATATCGGTGACCGGGATTGGTGCGTACTTCGCTCCGGTTAAGCCCGGCTATGCAAAGGACATTTTCTGAGCCGCCGCCAGAAAAAAGTCGCCGGACCAGATCGACAGGCCATCCGGGTTGGAGGCGAAACGAATGATATCGGCCTTTGCCGATTCGACGTCCAGCGCCTCTATCCGTTTTATCAGCAGGTCGTGAAATATTTTTACGGTCAGGGGGCCGTCCCAGGTTTTGTGTCCGCTCTGCATCATTCGTTTTTCAAGGTGCGCAAGATGCAGGGGCGTTCTGCGCGACACATACCACACAAAATCGTACCAGTCGCGGCCCTTGACGCGTCCCTTCCAGTCGCGGCAGAGCAGCGCGTGCATTTTTCCAGCGAAAAGGTCCGGCAGAACGTAGAGCCGCAGGGGGAACGGAATGGGGCGGAGGTGATATTTCATCTCCGTCGCAAAACCGGGGGGAGGGTCGGTATCCACCTCGATTTTTATCCGGATCCTCTGTCCCATCGGCAAGAGACCGGCCAGTGCCTGCGGACTCTCTACCGCGAGAAACTGCGTTTTTGTGTCGGCTTTCAGAAAGGCCGACTCGATGCGTGTCTCCCAGCGTTTCTTCCTTTTTTCAAATAGCACCTCGAAACCGAACGCCTCCAGCTCTTTGATGACGAACGGCTCATATTCGTCCAGGGAGAACGATTCGTCGGGCCGCAGCAGGGAAAAGTCCATATCCTCCGAATATCTGTCGAGCCCGTAGAAAATGCGGAGTGCCGTGCCGCCGTAGAAACCGACCCTGGCAAAAAAAGAGCGGCTCCTCGCTAGAAGGAGTGGGTGGTTTATAAAAGACTACCATTATGGTATCTTTGA
>NZ_CALIAA010000119.1 GCF_938040765.1 uncultured Fretibacterium sp. | reverse complement strand
TTTTACATATTTTCCTTTGGCAAAATGTGCGTTCTTGTTTTAATCAGCGCTTCCCAAGATCCGGCGGCGAGGTATGGGGCGCGGCAGATCGTCGATGTCACGTTTCAGGATATCGGTGCATCGTATTCTCCGCCCCCGTCTCGGGGCGGCGGACTCGGCAAACCCGGCACTTCGTTATGATGGGACCGGCAGCCATAGATACGGCGATTCCGACACGGCGTTTTTCAAAAAGACGAGCTCTCGCGAGCGGCGAAGGGCGGGTCCTCAGACCCGCCCTTCGTCCATCAAAACCAGGTCCATCGCCGCAGGGACCGATCAGTCCTGCCACCGGAGGGCGAAGGCGGCCATCGCGGCGGCCCCCGTCCAGAGCACGGACTCGTTGACGTCGAACCGGGAGTTGTGGTGCGGATGGTCGCGCCCGTCCCCGAAGGTGGAGCAGTGATAGAAAAATGCGCCCGGGACCTTCCGAAGGTACTCGGCGAAGTCCTCCGCCCCGGAGGAGGGCCGCACGACCTCGTGCTCCGACCCCTCGCCCAGCGTCGTCCTCAGGATGTCCCGCATCCTCAGGGTGATCGCCTCGTCGTTGACGACGGGGGGCAGGTACCCGCTGAAGGTCACCGTTCCGCGCCCGCGCATGGAGGCGGCCACGCCCTCGACCGTCGCGGTGATGCGCTCCTTGAGGAAGGCGTCGGTCTCCGTGTTGAAGCACCGCATCGTCCCGAAGAGCTCACAGGTGTCGGCGATGACGTTATGGGCCCGTCCGCCCGAGATCTTACCGAAGGTGACCACGGCCGGCTCGAAGGGGCTGAGCTCCCGACTGACCAGGGTCTGGAGCTGGGAGACGACCTCCGCGGCCATCACGATCGGGTCCACCGTCAGGTGGGGCGTGGCCCCGTGCCCTCCCCGGCCCTGGAGCTCGACCCGGATCGTCGTCGTCGAGGCCATCATGGGCCCCACCCGCCAGCCGATCTGTCCGGGCTCGAGGCCTTCCCAGATGCTCCCGGTGTGGAGCCCCACAATCGCATCGACCCCATCCAGGGCGCCGCTCTCGATCATGGAGAGTGCCCCCGCGACGGTCTCCTCCGCCGGCTGGAAGAGAAAGCGCACCGTCCCGGCAAGCTCGGACCGGGCCTCGGCCAGCAGCCGGGCCGCCGTCAGCAGCATGGCCACGTGGGCGTCGTGCCCGCAGGCGTGCATGCAGCCGTTCGTGGAGGCGTAGGGCAGCCCCGTCTCCTCCCTCACGGGCAGCGCGTCCATGTCGGCGCGCAGCGCCAGGACCTTTCCCGGGCGCCCCCCCACGAGGTCGGCGCAGACCCCGTGCCCGCGCCCCATCCCCGGCCGGAGCCCGTCCAGGTTCAGCTTCTCCAGCTCACGGACGATCACGCCCTCCGTGAAGGGCAGTTCGTGCTCCAGCTCCGGATGGGCATGCAGCTCCCGTCGGAGCTCCACGGCATAGCCGTTCAGCTCCGAGGCCTTTTTTCCGAAGCCCTTCAGGTCCTTCCCGTCCATATTCACCAGCATCCCCTTTTCGATAAAAAAGATGAAAAACGTCCCCGGCCGGCCTCAGCCGAGGTATCCCCAGGCGAAGATCGCCATGAAGGCGGCCAGCAGCAGATTGAACAGGGCACGGCCCCTCTGTCCGGCCCGCAGGCGCCGCACCGCCATGAACGTCATGGCCGCGGCACAAAAGAACAGGATCGCCGCAGGAATGGGAATGGCCATCGTCATCGTCCCAACCGCACCTCCTTCGTCGTTTTTCCCCGGCGTTCGCGGATTTTTCCGCATAAAAACCCATGGCACGAAACGCCCCTCCCTGTAGAGTAGCGAAAGAGGCTCCGGGATGCAAGAGGGGATTCATGAGAAAAACCGGGCTCCGGGGTTCCGCCAGATTCTTTCAGTCTCTTTCAGGAGGTTTTGCCCATGAAGTTTGCCGATCTGCTCACGCTCGGATTCGTTCTGAGCTGCGTCCTGCCGCTGGCCTCGACGGCCTGCGCCGCGGAGAGCGGGGAGGATTCGTCCTCCGTTCCGCCCGTCCTCCCGATGGAGGATTTCTTCCGCAACCCCGAGGTCGGCGCCTTCTCCCTGTCGCCCGACGGCGCCAAACTGGCCTTCGTCAAGCCCTGGGAGCGCCGGATGAACGTCTACGTTCGCGACATCGAGACGGGCGCCGAGAAGCGCGTGACGAGCGCGACGGAGCGCGATATCGCCGGCTTCTTCTGGAAGGGCAGCGACCGCATCGTATACATTCAGGACAAGGGCGGGGACGAGAACTTCCACATCTACCTGACGGACATCGAGGGCAAGGCATCGCGGGACCTCACGCCGTTCGACGGCGTCCGGGCCGGGGTGCTGGACGACCTGGAGGAGGACCCGGAGCACATGCTGCTGGAGATGAACCGGCGCAACCCCGAGGTCTTCGACGTCTACCGGTGCGAGCTCGCCACGGGAGAACTCACGCAAATTGCCGAGAACCCCGGCAACATCACCGGCTGGCTGACCGACCACGACGGCAGGCTCCGCGTCGCCTACGAGACGGACGGCGTCAACTCCAGCCTGCTCTACCGCCCGACGGAGAAGGACGAGTTCAAGACGCTCGTCACCACGAACTTCAAGGACTCCTTCTTCCCCCTGATGTTCGGCTACGACAACAAACTCCTCTACGTGGCCTCGAACCTCGGGCGCGACAAGATCGCCGTCTACACATTCGACCCCGACGCGAACAAGACGCGGGACCTCGTCTTCGAGCACCCGGACGTGGACGTGGCCAGCCTGATATCCTCCAAGAAGCGCAAGGTGATCACGGGCGTCGTCTACACCACGGACAAGAGCCGCTACCACTTCTTCGACAAGGACCGCAGGGAGCTCCAGGACACCCTCGAGAAGTTCTTCCCGGGCTACGAGGTCGCCGTCACGGGAATGGACGACGACGAGCGGCGCGCCACCGTCAGGGTCTACGGGGACCGCACGCGCGGCGGCTCCTACCTCTTCGACCGGCAGAGCAACAGCCTGACGAAGCTGGCGGACCACTCGCCCTGGCTTAAGGAGACCGAGATGGCGCCGATGGAGCCCATTCAATACACCTCCCGCGACGGACTGACGATCCACGGCTACCTGACGCTCCCCCTCGGCGTCGCGTCCAGGGACCTTCCGCTGGTCGTCATCCCGCACGGCGGGCCCAGCGCGCGCGACGAGTGGGGGTTCGATTCGGAGGCGCAGTTTTTGGCCAACCGCGGCGCGGCGGTGCTCCAGGTCAACTTCCGCGGCTCCACCGGCTACGGCAAGAAGTTCTGGCAGGCGGGCTTCAAGCAGTGGGGACGCGCCATGCAGGACGACGTCACCGACGGCGTGGAGTGGCTCGTCAAACAAGGCATCGCCGACCCCAAACGCCTGGCCATCTACGGCGGCAGCTACGGCGGCTATGCGGCCCTGGCGGGCGCGACCTTCACGCCCGACCTCTACGCCTGCGCCGTCAGCTACGTGGGGCCGTCCAACATCTTCACCCTGCTGGAGAGCATCCCCCCCTACTGGGAGCCCTACCGCGAGATGGAGTACGAGGAGATCGGGCACCCCGTCAAGGACAAGGAGCTGCTGGAGTCGATATCGCCCGTCCTCCACGCGGACAAAATCCGCATCCCGCTCTTCGTGGCGCAGGGCGCCAACGACCCGCGCGTCAAGAAGGCGGAGTCCGACCAGATCGTCGAGGCCGTCCGCAAGGCGGGCAAGGACGTCGTCTACATGGTCAAGGACAACGAGGGACACGGGTTCCGCAACGAGGAGAACCGGTTCGACTTCTACCGCGAGATGGGCGGGTTCCTCAAGAAGCACCTGGGCCTGCGCTGACCCTCTACGGGCCGGCCGCGGAGCGGGGGGAGGGCCCCCCTCCTACGGAAGGTGTTTTGCGGATTTTCGCCCTTCCCCCGCCCGGATGCGGAATATGACGATGACGCGCCCGCCGTCCTGCTCCATAATGGCGCGGTGGGATCGGAACGAGGAACAAGGAAAAAGTTTTCGGCCGTTATGGTGCGGCGGAGGCCAAGGAGTGACGTATAGTGACGAGGACGGCATTGTCTGAGAAGATTCCCCCGATCGACAGGATGACCCCGGCTCAGCTCGAGTCGGCGCTGTTCGCCATGGGGTGCTTCAAGGGCCTAGAGGCCAGGCTCGGCATTACGAGGGGCGTGTGGAGGACCAGCGTGGGGTACGCGGGCGGTTCCTTTCCCACCCCCACCTACGACGACGTCGGCGACCACGTCGAGACCGTGAGGGTGGAGTACGACCCGCGGACGATCAGTTACGGCCAGCTCCTGGAGCTCTTCATGTGCTGGTACTGCGGCACGCCACCGGATGCCGCGCCGCGCCGCGCCCCCTGCATCTTCGTGAGGGACGCCAAGGAGCGCCGCCTGGCTCAGGCCGCGGCCGACCGCAGCATCCTCTGCGGCCGCAGCTATCCGAGGTCCCGGATCGTCCCCGCCAAGCCGTTCCATCTCGCGGAGGCCTGGTGCCAGAAGTACTATCTGCGCCGCGTCCCCTGGCTCTTCGAGGAGCTGATGGTCCTCTACGGCGAGGAGGAGGGACTGCTGCGGTCCACGTCCGCAACGCGGCTCAACGCCTTTCTGGGGCTTCCCGCCGTGCCGTCCCCGCGCTGCTCCCTGCCGGAGGACATCGATCTCTACGGGCTGACGCCCTACGCCGTGCAGGCGCTGCAGCACCTTGGAATCTGAATTTGGAGGCTGAGCACCGATCAGGCAGCAAAGGGGGGACATGCCCCCGCCGAGAGGAGATCCCTTTATGAACATCACCATTGTCGGTTTGGGCGGAGTGGGAGGAATCGTGGGCGGGCGTCTGGCCGCAGCGGCGGCGGACGTTCCGGAGCTCCGAGTGACCTTCTGGTGCCGCGGCGACACCCTGCAAGCGATTCTTGAGCAGTTCAGCGCTGACCACGCCGTCCTTCGTAAGCATTTCCGCGTAGGTCTTTTCCACAAGCTCCCTGAACGCTGCGAGGCGTTGGTTGATTTTCTTTTCGCCGGTTATACCCTGTCTGCTCTTCCATTCATCTGGCAGACATTCCTCGCCTGTGGCAATAGCTGTGCTTTTGCCATCGATGGTGATGCGGCAAAAGATGGCTGTCTTGCCGTCGGTCTTTGTCTTCTGTCTGTTGATGTAGAACAGGATTTTGAATGTACTTCTCATATCGGTTTTGGTTAAATGGTCAGGTGTAAATCTTCGGTGAAGGTGATCAAGCGGTCGAACTCCTCAAATAGCTTTTGGGGAGTGACTTCCGCATATCGTTCGGTCATGCGCACAGTACTATGCCCAAGCATCTTGCTTACGGTTTCGATGGGAACGCCCTGTTCCAAGGTGATGAGCGTAGCGAAGGT
>NZ_CALIAA010000118.1 GCF_938040765.1 uncultured Fretibacterium sp. | reverse complement strand
GCAGAAACCGAACGGCGTGATTTCCCCTGTCCCTTGTCCTTTCCGCGGCTTTGTGTGTGCCGCTGGGAAAAACGATTCCTTATCTCTTGAATCATCTCCACTCTATTTTTTGTTAAAAAAACAAAAATATCTTCATTATTTCATGAGGCGCGTCAGTGCTTTTATCCTCGCCTTCTCTTACTATAAAGATACAGTCGGTTTTTCCTTCAAGATCCTCGATGCTTATCCTTAAGGGGGAGGAGATGGGTTTGTTCGAGCCTGAGCGGTGTGCCAGGGAGATTCTGGGACAGCTGGTGCGAATCCGTACGACTCAGCCCGCTGGCGACGAGAAGGATGCCGTCATCTTCCTGAGGGAGATCTTCGAGCCCTTTACAAAGGAGATCGCGGTGCTCGACCATGGGGCCAACAGAGCCTCCATGATCCTGACCATGCCCGGACGGGATCGGGGGGGGGCCGTTGCCGTGACCGGCCACCTGGATACGGTGAACGTGGATTCCGAGGAGGCCTGGACGCACGCGCCCTTCTCCGCCTTCTGCGACGGCGAGCGGCTCTATGGACGCGGGGCGGCGGATATGAAGGGGGGGGTGACCAGCATCGTCCTGACGGCGCTCAAGCTGTTTCGAGAGGGCTTCGAGCCATCTGTGGACGTTCATTTCTGTTTCACGGCCGACGAGGAGTACGGAGGCATAGGGGCCGAGGCCCTCTGCAACAGCGGGAAACTGGACTGCGTTGCCGAGCTAGTTGTGGTCAAGCCCACCGACGGGCGGGTCGGCCTGGCCGGCAAGGGGGCCTTGGGGCTTTCGGTGAGTGCGAGGGGTCTGAGCGCCCACGCCTCACGTCCGGGGCAGGGGGTCAATGCCGTAGAACAGGTGTCCGCGTTTGCCCGGTCCATATCGGCGTTGCTTCGCAAGAAGGGGCGTTATCCGCTCCTTGGTGCGTCCACCTGCGTCGTCACGGGGCTTCATGGTTCCATCAGCACCAATGTCGTCCCTGACAGGGCAGAGGCCACGTTCGACATCCGTACCTCTCCGGGCATCTCCCATGCGGGGCTTCTGGATCAGATTCACGAGATGGCCCGCGCCCAGATGCAGAAGTATCCGCCCCTGGTTTTAGAGATAACGCCCTACCTGGACCGTCCGGCTCTGGGTATGGACGGGGACGCCCCTCTGGTGCGCCGTTTCGTCCGCATCTTCAAAACCCTTGGGCTTCCCTGGGAGACGACGGGAATCACCTACTTTACGGACGCCTCCGTGTTCGTCCCCAGATTGGGCGTCCCCTTCGTCGTCATCGGCCCCGGGGACGAACGCTTTTTCCATCAGGCCGACGAATACGTCACCCTAAAGGCCGTGCTCCAGTCGGCGCGGATCTTTGAGGAGTACGTCAGGACGATCCCCGGCGCGGAGGACGGAGAGGGGTAGGGGCCGTTCTTCCGTTGCTTTTGTGCGGATTTTCGTTTTTTGTGCCTTGCGTTTGGCGCGCTGCGGCTGTCGTCGTCTTTCGGGGGGGGATCTTTCGGCCCGGTCCTGTAGCCGATTCGCATAGGGGGATTCGTCCCCGAAAGTCTCAAAATTTTTTTTGAAGAAGGGGAAAGAGAATGGCAGTCAAGCAATATGTGCACTCCGCTCCAAACTTCAGTGCCGGTCGGGATAAGGCGGTCGTCGATGCTGTCGTCAACGAGGTCCGTAATGTTCCCGGCGTGCGCTTCATCGATTGTTATCCGGACGCGGACTTCGACCGTACTCCCGTAGAGCTTATCGGCGAGCCGGAGCCGCTGGCCAGGGCGTTGGTCGCGATGGCGGGCAAGGCCTACGAGCTGATCGATATGCGCGTGCAGAAGGGGAAGCATCCCCGCATCGGCGCACAGGACACCATTCCGCTTTTCCCGCTGCGCAATATCGGGTTGGACGAGGTCAAAGAGCTTGCGTTCCGTATCGGACGGGAGCTGTGGGAGAAGTATGGCGTGCCCGTGTTCTTCGCGGGGGTCAACGCGCGCTCCGAGGAGCGGCGGGAGATATCCTTCATCCGCCAGGGGCAGTACGAGGGGCTGAAGAAGCTCCTCGAGGAGAATCAGGGCAACCCGGCGGTCCTGGAGTCGCGTGCGCCCGACCTGGGGAAGGGGCTGCTCTCCGAGAAGAGCGGCGCCACGATCGTGAGCGCCGGCGAGAGGAACCTGGTGGCCGTCAACGTGCTGTTGAACACGAAGGACCTGGACGTCGCCAAGAGGATTGCGAAGATGGTTCGTGGCCCCTCGGGCGGGTTCAGCACCATCAGGGCCGTGGCCTTCACCCCGGACGGGTACGAGGAGGCGGCCGTCTCCATGAACATGTTCAACACGGACGATACGCCGCTTTATCGCGTGGTGGAGCTGATCCGTTCCGAGGCCGCCAGCGTCGGGGTCTCCGTGAAGGGCGTCCAGATGAGCGGCGTGTTCCCCACGAAGGTCCTGCTGCAGTGCGCGGACCACTATCTTCACCTCCTGGACTTCCAGGAGCATCAGCTGCTGGAGCACAACATGCTGCTGCTGGAGAGCGAGTAGGAACAGGGCTGCGTTCGCCCCGCGAGGGGCCGATTCGACGGGAAGCGTCTCAGGGCGAGGCGTTTTGGCACGGAACAGAAACGGCGGTTTTGTTGAAACGGCAGTTTGAAATGTAGTTGGAAGAAGGCTCCTACATCATCGACATGCCCTGCTGCTCGGTCCCGTCCGGCAGGAGCGTCAAGCAGATGGACCTGAAGAGGAGTCTGCCTGAGTGCCAGGCTCTGGTGGGCTTCGCCCTGTGGGGTGGTGTCACGGGAGAGCGGCCCTCCCAGAGTAGGGGTTGTACTCGAGGCTGTTTTTGCCATGCTGTTGGAATCCTCATCGAAAGCCGGTCTCGGCTTTTCGTGAAGGGTTTTCAACCTGCGGACTTGTAGACAATTCGCCCTCTTTAAGAGGCTTTAGCCGGAAAGGGAATCGTTTTTCAATGAGGGAACCTGTGAAGATTGTCGTCGGCATAACAGGAGGAAGCGGCTCGGTCTATGCCCTCGCGCTGCTGCGTCAGCTCCGTATCCTGGAGTGCGAGACCCATCTCGTGGTCTCCAGGATGGGGGCTTACGTGATGGATCACGAGTGCGGGGTCTCCCTGGAGGAACTGAGGACGTTCGCCGACCGTTTCTATGAGGACGACGACCTCGCGGCCCCCATCTCGGGCGGTTCCTTCAGGACCTTCGGCATGGCGGTCGTGCCCTGCTCGATGAAGACGCTCGCCTCGATCGCCGGCGGATTCTCGGAAAGCCTCCTCACCCGGGCGGCCGACGTGACCCTGAAGGAACGCCGCCGGTTGGTGCTGGTGACCCGCGAGTCGCCTCTGAGCGTGATCCATCTGGAGAACATGCTTGCGGCCACCCATGCCGGGGCGGTGGTGATGCCCGCCTCCCCGGGGTTTTATCACCGTCCCGAGAGCGTTGCGGAGATGGTCGTCTCCTTCTCCGGGCGTATCCTGGACGCGTTGGGCGTCGAACACAGCCTGACCCGGCGCTGGGAGGGCGCCGGGGTGCAGTAAACGAGACGGGCGAGACCGCGCGTTGACCTGCGCGGATCATCCTGCCCGTTGCTTTTATAGGTAGGAACCGGAGGTTTTTCATGGAAAGACAGATGCTGCGTTCCGTGCTGGAACGCCTGAGGGGCCAGGACCGGCTGATGGAGTGCACCGTTCCGGTCGATCCGCGGTTCGAGCTCGGCGCCGTGCTCAGCGCCTTCCACAACGAGAGGCCCATCCTGTTTCGGAACGTCAAGGGGTCGAGGGTTCCCGTGGTCGGGGCCCTTTACGGGAACCGTTCGATCATCCTGGACTTGCTCGGGACGAGCCCGGAGAAGCGGCTGTTCAAGTTGATGGGGGCCATGGGCTCTCCGTCCAAACCCAAGCTCCTGGACCGGGGGCCGGTCCAGGAGAACGTCGTCACTTCCGGCATCGATCTGCTCGAGATGCTCCCGGTTCCGACGTCGAACGAACGGGACGCCGCACCTTATCTTTGTGCGGGGGCGTTCGTGGTTCGCGACACCGAGACCGGAAGGACCCAGATGGCGGTACGGCGCATCCAGGTGCTGGGGGGCAACAGGCTTTACATCCTGGTGTCCGGGGCCTCCCCTCACCTGTTGGGCGAGCTTCGCCGCTGTGCCGAGAGGGGAAAGGTCCTCGAGTGCGCCGTCGTCCTGGGGTACGACGCGCCCTTTCTGCTGGCCTCCCAGATCGGCTCTGGAAAATACGGCCTGGACAAGTACGAGGTGGACAGCACGCTGAGGGGCGAGCCCCTGGAGCTGGTGCGCTGCCAGTCCATCGACCTCGAGGTCCCGGCCTGGTCGGAGATCGTCCTGGAGGGGAGGATCGAGCCCGGCTGGGCGGAGCCCGAGGGGCCTTTTGCCGAGCTGATGGGGTACTACAGCACCGTCGCCCCCGCTCCGGTGATGGAGGTCACCGCGGTGACGCACCGGAACGAGCCCATCTTCCAGCACGCCTTCCCCTGCCGGGAGGAACACTTGGCCTATGGGATGATCAAGGAGGCCGAGATTTTCGCGGCCCTCTCCCACACCGTGAACGTCCAGGACGTGAACCTGACCCTGGGGGGCGGCTGCCGGCTGCACGCGGTGGTCTCCATCAAAAAACGCGCGGCCGGCGACGGCAAGAGCGCCATCCTCGGGGTCCTCGGGGCCTATAAGGACATCAAGCACGTCGTGGTTGTGGACGACGACGTGGACATCTACGACATGGCGGAGGTGGAGGCGGCCATCGCGTCCCGTTTCCAGGCATCGCACGATCTGGTCGTCGTCTCGGGGGCGCTGGGATCGACTTTGGAGGCGTCCCACATGGAGCGGGGCGTCTCGGACAAGTTGGGGCTGGACGCCACCAAGCCGCTTGGGGACAAGGCATCCCTGTACGAGGCGGCCGTCATCCCCGGCTTTGAGAAGGTAAAGAGCTCCATCGACAGATATTTTGTCGGCGGCGGCACACGCCGCTGGTGTTAGGAGGCGGGGACGATGCGTAAAGCCCTGGGCAGCGTGGAGACCCGCAGCCTTGTGGGGGCGTTGGAGGCGGCGGACGTCATGGTGAAGACCGCGGATGTCACGCTCGCTTCCCTGAATTACGTCGGGTCGGGGATCGTTGCGGCGGTCGTCGAAGGGGATGTCGCCGCCGTGAAGGCGGCGGTCGAGAACGGGTCCGCTGCGGCGGGCAGGATTGCCGAGGTCGTTGCCGTCCAGGTCATTCCGCGTCCGGTTGCCGAGCTGCGGGAACTTTTGTGATGGCGGAGGAGCGTGAACGCTGATGGCCAATGAGCTCGTGATGCAGGTGATGAAGGAGCTCGCCCGCCGGCCGGGCTCCGTGCCGGTGATCTCGGCACGGGTGAAGGAGGCGTCGTCCTCGGGCTCCGGGGCCTCCGGCTCCGAGTTGAGGTCTGAATTGAGGCCCGCCTCGAAGCCCGGTCTGGGGCTGGACTCGAAGGAGGAGCGTTTTCTTCGGCGCCTGGCCGACGGCGGCCGGGCCTCGAATGGGGCCGGAGGGGCGGCGGTGAGCCGCCTTGCCGAAGGACGGAGCACGGGCTCGTACTTCGAGAGGGGACGGGAGACAAGGACGCCGGTGTCTGCCGGGAAGACGGAGAGGCGCGAGATGAGCCTTTCCAGCCCATCCCGTTCTCTAAGAGGGAGGAGCGCGATAGGGTTGGATGAGCTGGCGGAGCGGGAAGGAAGGGGCAGGCCGTGAACCGCGCGCTGGGACTGATCGAGGTGCTGGGGCTCACGGCGGCCATGACCGCCCTGGATGCGGCGATCAAAGCGGCCGATGTGACCTTCCTGGGCAAGGAGAAAGTGATCGGGGTGGGCAAGGCTATCAGTCTGACGCTTCGCATTGAGGGCGAGGTCGCCGCAGTCCAGGCCGCCGTCGATGCTGCTGCGGCCGCAGTAAAGAACATGGGAACCGTGTTCTCCGCTCGGGTGATTGCACGCCCCGACGCGGAGCTGTCGGAGCTCTGGCGCCGTCTTGAGGCCTGAGCTCCGGCGGGGTCGTTTGCGAACGGTGCGTGTTTTGCGGTGCTTTTGGTTTTGCGATGTTATTGATTCCAAATCCGCAGGTTAAAAGGTGTCCAGAGGACAAGTCCTCTGGTGGGGTCTGGGGCGAAGC
>NZ_CALIAA010000117.1 GCF_938040765.1 uncultured Fretibacterium sp. | reverse complement strand
CAACAGCCGGGGCCGCCTCACTTTTCAATGGCCGGCCCTTTGCTGTTTGGGCCGAAACGAGGGTATCGCCTCCACCGCTCGAGCGGATTGCGGAATACACGGATTTGTCCCTGGGCGAAACGGAGGCGCTGAGGGACCGGCTGCATTGAGGCATCATCAGGATACAAGAGATGAGCGGCCCCCGGATCCGGGGGCCGCTCGCCTTCAGTCAGAGCGTTTGGAATCGAATCAGAGCGTCCCGTTCTGCGCCCTGCTCAGAAGCTCCATCTTCATCCGATAGTAGGCCGGGCTCATGTCGAGATAATGCTTGTGCGGGTTCTCGAAGCGCTGCTCCTCCGGCCATATCTCCGTCTCGAGCTGGCGTTTTACGTACGCCCGGATTTCCTCGAGCGGAGGGGACGGCTTCACCCTCCTTCCGTCCTCCATGACCAGCTCATGCATCCTTCGGGCCGTACAGCCGGAGTAGGCGAAGGTCCTCCACGGCCTCTGCGGATTGACGTAGGGATATTCCCCGCTGAAGTCGGGGGTCTCCTCCGCCATGGTGATCAGGTCGGAGATGGCATGTCCCTGGTCGTCATAGACGCGCCACACCTGTTTCTTCCCGGGGTTGGTGATCTTTTCGAAGGTCTCCGAGACCTTTATCTTGGGGTAGCAGGCCTTGCCCTTGTTCACGGCCACCAGCTTGTACACCGCCCCAAAGACGGGATCGCTCCGTGCCGTAATCAGCCGCTCCCCGACGCCGAAGGCGTCGATGCAGCCGCCCTGCTCCAGTATGGATCGGATCGTGAACTCGTCCAGGCTGTTGGAAGCGACGATCTTGCAATCCGTCAGGCCGACCTCGTCCAGCATCCTGCGGGCGGCCTTCGAAAGGTAGGCCAGGTCGCCGGAATCCAGGCGGATGCCCTTCAAACGCTTTCCCCTGGGGATGAGGACCTCCCGGGCGACCCGGATCGCGTTGGGGATGCCCGACTTGAAGACGTCGTAGGTGTCCACGAGCAGGACCGAGTTGTCGGGATAGAGCTCCGCAAACCGCTTGAACGCGGTGTACTCGTCGTCGTGATACATGACCCAGCTGTGGGCCATCGTCCCGCTGACGGGGATGCCGAAGATCTGCCCCGCCAGCAGCGTGGCGGTGCTGGAGACACCGCCGATGTACGCCGCCCTGGCGCCGTAGACGGCGGCATCCACGTTATGGGCTCTCCTCGCGCCGAAGTCCGCCACGGCCCGCCCCTGCGCGGCCTGGACGATCCGGTGGGTCTTCGTGGCGATCAGGGACTGATGGTTGATCTGGTTCAGGATCGCCGTCTCCACCAGCTGCGCGTCGATCAGCGGCGCACACACCGTAAGGATCGGCTCGTTGGGGTACATGACGCTGCCCTCCGGCATGGCCGTAACGGTTCCGCGGAAGCGGTAATCCGCCAGCCATTCCAGGAACCTCTCCTCGTAGATATCGAGCGAGCGCAGGTAATCGATGTCCGTCTTTTCGAAATGAATGTTCTCCAGATAATCGAGCACCTGCTCCAGGCCCGCGAAGATAGCGAAGCCGCCTTCATCGGGGTTCCTCCGGTAGAACACGTCGAACGTGGCCGGTCCGTCGGCGTTCCCGCCGCCGAAGTACCCGTTGGCCATGGTCATCTCGTACAGATCCATCATCATGGAGATATTGCGCGGTTCAAACTGCGTCATGGGCCTCACCTCCACTTTCCCCTGCCAAAACCCGGCCCTCCCTGCGCGGGCACCGCGAACCGGAGGGCTCCGCTCCCTCGGGGAGCTCTGGATACGGAGAGGGACACTCCCTTTTATCGAGCTTCAAAAACACCGTGTCCAGAGTCGTACCGGAGAGATAGTCCAGAAACCGCCGCGCCGAGTCCTCGAGGACGGTATCGAAGATGCAGTCCCGAAAGGGGCACTGCGCACAGCACGAGCACAGCGCCGCCGAGGGATCGGGGGCACCGTCGATCGCCCTGTAGACCGACATCAGCGATATCTGGGAGGGCGCGAGCTTCAACTCGAAACCGCCCCCCACTCCCCGCACGGAACGCACCAGCCCCGCGCGGGCCAGCCTTTGAAAAACCTTAGTCAGATGAGCCTCGGAGACCCCCAGGGTCTGGGCCATGTCCCGGGCGTTGAGCCGGCGTCCCGACGCGGCTAGAAGCCCCATGCCGTGCACGCCGAGGGAAACGGCCTCCGATATGGCGATAACGCTGCCCAGCACAAAAACGCCTCCCGTCAGAATATCGACCCGAAACTGTAATCTATTCATCATTTCGGAGTCGGTTTACCTTTGCCGTTCCCTATCATAACACAGAGCATCCCCGGGGGACACCGCAGACTTTCCCAGGCTCGGAGAGACGCGCGTATCCTCCAAAATTGACATGGGGCTTCGCCAAACCGTCGGTCCGGCCTCGGAACGGCGGCGGCCCCGGCGAGCCGCACCCATCAACCCTCAAGCCGGGTTTCCCCAAAGGGAGGCCTTATGGACGGAATCGGCGTTTCCTTAGATAGTGTCGTCAGGAGATGCCAAAAGGGTTAGAATATCCTCCGGCAGAATCATTCAGTGAGGGGGAAATCACTATGGGCCAAGGGCACAGAAGGCACGATATTTCGGACAGGGTCTGGGAGTTGCTGGAACCTCTTCTTCCGGGGCGTCCGGGATCCTGGGGAGGCAAAGCCCGGGACAATCGTCTCTTCATCAACGCGGTGTTCTGGATTTTACGTACCGGTGCTCCCTGGCGGGATTTGCCTCCCGATTACGGGGACTGGAAGAACACACATCGCCGGTTCTGCCGTTGGCGGGACAAGGGAATCTGGGAAAAGCTGTTGGAACAGCTTGTAGTTGATCCGGATTTCGAATGGCTGATGATAGACGCCACGCACATCAAGGTGCATCCGCATGCGTCGGGAGCGAGGGGAGGCAATCAGGAGATGAGCCGGACAAAAGGGGGCTCAACACCAAGATACACCTGGCCGTGGATGCGCATGGTATGCCGGTCCGATTCCTTGTTACAGAGGGTACCCGAGCGGATTGCCGCGAGGCCTGTAAGTTGATTGAAGGGATCGATGCCGACAATCTGTTTGCGGACCGCGCCTACGATACGAACGAAATCGTGGAGGCGGCGCAGGCGGCAGGAATGGAAGTGGTCATCCCGCCGAAGAAGAACCGTAAGGAGGCTCGAGAGTACAAGAAGCATCTTTATGAGTTTCGGCATCTGGTGGAGAATGCATTTTTGCATTTGAAGCGATGGCGAGGTATTGCTACACGGTATGCAAAAAATGCCGCTTCCTTTGTTGCCGCGGTGCAAATTCGCTGCATTGCTCTTTGGGCTAACATCTTGTGACGACACTATCTAAGTTATAATGTATCCGCAGCGGAAACGAGGAGGATGGGGCATGGCAAAACCTGTGGAGGCCGATGTGGTTTTATCCTGCAACGAGCACCTGCCGACGGTCGACGTCTGGCTGGTGATCGACGTTCTTCGCGCGACGACGGTGATCGTCCGATGGTTCGAGCTTGGAGGCCGGGAGCTCTACCCTACGGACACCCCCGACGCGGCGCGGCGCCTGGCGCACGATCTGGAGCAGGAAGGCCGAAACCCCCTCCTGATGGGAGAGGAAAACGCCATAACCCCTCAGGGGTTCGACCTCGGAAACTCGCCCCTGGACCTCACGAGGGAGCTCGCCGCGGCCCGCGCGTGCGCCGTCATGGCCACGACCAACGGCACGAAGGCCCTCCTGAGGGCGGCGGAAACCGGGGTTCCGGTCTTCGCCGCCTGCATCCGCAACGCCTCGTCGGCGCTCGGCTGCGCCCTGTCGCGGGGGTCCCGGATCGGCCTGCTCTGTTCGGGACGAAAGGGACGCCCCTCCTGGGACGACACCCTCTGCGCCGGCCTTCTGCTTTCCATCCTGCAGCGGCGGCACCCCGGGCTGAGGCTCGCGGACAGCGCCCGCCTGGCGCTTCTGACCTGGCAGTCCTCCCGGAACGACCTGCAGGCGTCCCTCGCCGGGGCGGATCATGCCGTATTCCTGGACCGGGTCGGCTATAGGGCGGACATCGCCTTCGCGTGCATTCCGGACGCCGTCGAGGCCGTCCCCGAGCTGCACGAGGTCCCGCACGGCGATGGGATGCGCGCGGTCCTGCGCCGCGTCCCCCCGGACGCCATGGGCCCCCGTCTCGGAACCGCTCTGCCCCTTCCGGAACCGGCGCCCGTCGGGCCCCCCCGCACGGAACGGGCTCAGACGGCTCAAAACCGCTTCGCCTCCCTTCTTCAATACGCAAAAAGCGACGCGGACCACCTCTTTCTGGGCGGAAACAGGCATAAGAAATCCGGCAGGGCAAGGCTGCGATAGCACCGACGCCCTGTCCCGGAACGCCGGACGACAAGGCGGAACCGGATTCGATACGATATTGAACCTGATCAAGGGGGACCACGGCGGATGAAGACACTTTACCTGGACTGTTTTTCGGGGATCGCCGGCGACATGCTGATCGG
Organism: uncultured Fretibacterium sp.; assembly: GCF_938040765.1. Taxonomy (GTDB): domain Bacteria; phylum Synergistota; class Synergistia; order Synergistales; family Aminobacteriaceae; genus CAJPSE01. The sequence goes on along the minus strand of NZ_CALIAA010000117.1, from coordinate 1,966 downwards.
GGCCCTGCTGGGCCTCCTCCCCGACCCGGAGCGCTTCCGCGCGGAGATGCGCAGGCTGACGCTCCTGCCGGAGGACAGTTATGAGCTCGTCATCGAGAGGGGCATGAAAAACGGCATCGCGGGGACGAACTTCGACGTCCGCACCCACGAACATCATCCGCACCGGGGGCTGCACGAGATCGAGGAGATCGTCGGCGGAAGCGCTCTGTCCGACCGCATCCGGAGGGAGTCCCTCCGGGCCTTTGCGCTGCTTGCGGAGGCCGAGGCCCAGGTCCACGGGACGACGCCCGACAAGATTCACTTTCACGAGGTGGGAGCCATCGACTCCATCGTCGACATCGTGGGCGCCTTCATCCTGATGGAGCTTCTGGACTGGCCCCGCGTGCTCTGCTCCCCTCTCAATGTGGGATCGGGCACGGTGACCTGCGCCCACGGCGTCCTGCCCGTCCCGGCCCCGGCGACGGCCCTCCTGCTTCGGGGGCTGCCGATATTCTCCCGTGGCGCGCCCATGGAGCGCACCACCCCGACCGGCGCGCTGCTCGCCAGGACCCTGGCCTCCGCCTTCTGTTCCATTCCCGCCGGATCGGTGATCGCGTCGAGCTTCGGCTTGGGCAATCGAGACTCCGAGGACATGCCGAACGTCCTCCGCGTCCTGCTGATGGAGGCCGGCCAGGAGGACGAGGGCCTGGTGCACGAGCGCCTGACCCTTCTGGAGTGCAACATCGACGACATGAACCCTCAGGACTTCGAGCCCGTCTCGGGCCGCCTCTTTGAGGCGGGCGCCCTGGACGTCTGGACCGAGCCCATCTACATGAAGAAGGGACGCCCCGCCGTCCGGTTCTGTTGCCTGTCCGAGCCGGAAAAGGCGTCGTCCCTGACCCTGATCATGCTGAGGGAGACCACCTCGCAGGGGGTCCGGTGCATCGCGGCCGACCGCACCCGGCTGCATTTCCGCATCGAACGCGTCTCCACGCCTCTGGGAGACCTCGACGTCAAGACCGCGCTTCTGGGGGACGTTCCCCTGCGCCGCACCCCCGAGTACGAGGACCTCAAGCGTCTCTCGGCCGAGCACGGCCTTCCGATGGCCGAGGTGCGCCGCCGCGTGGCGCGCGAACTCTGATGTACCGAAACGCCAAAATACAGATCCGGAAAATTAAGATACAGGAGGGTTTTCCATGTCGATCATCGTAGCGCTGCTGCTCGTCCTTTCCGTCGTCCTCAACGTCCTGCTCCTGACGCGGAAAAAGAACCCGGCCGCGAGGAAAAAATCGGTCCGCTCCGCGATCCTGCAGGGCATCCAGAACGTGAACGAGCTGGCGACCGTGCGGGAACGTTTTCAGTCCATCGTCTCGTTCTCCGACGGCAAACAGATGCCGTTACTGGGCTTTTGCCTCCCAGGCACCACGCGGAAGTTTATCATGCGGTACGCCGGGGTCATCGTCTGCGGCAACGACCTCTCCAAGCTCAACATCTCCGAACGATTCGCGGTTAACCGCGTCCGTGTGGTCGTCCCGCGCAGCCGCATCCTGGACATCTACGCGGACATCCAGAGCTTCGAGGTCTACGACCAGCAGGCGGGGCTCTTCACCTCCATCCGCCTCGAGGACCAGAACCGGGAGGTGACGGCGGACCTGGAGGAGATGAGGCAGAACGCCCTGAAAAGCGGCATCCTGAGCCAGGCGGACGAGAACACCCGTCGGATCCTCACCTCCATCGTCGCAACCACGGGCATGGAGGCCGAGATCGTCTTCGACGACGGCGAGGGCGAGGTCCTGCGCCTCGAGACTCAGGACAGCACGCCCGAAAAGGCCGACGCCGAACAGGACCTCAGCCCCGCCTCCGTGGAGGCGACGGCGGACGAGTGACCCTTGTAAGCCCTCGAAGTAAGCCTTCAAGGGCATTGGGGGCATTGCGGAGGAAAGCCGCCGCACAGGGGAAATAAACAGTTGGATTTTCAATAAACAAA
>NZ_CALIAA010000116.1 GCF_938040765.1 uncultured Fretibacterium sp. | reverse complement strand
TGGAGCGCCGCCCCTCTTTCCGTCAATCGAGAACGTAGGACTTCAGGGGCGGGAAACCGTTGAAGAACACCGCACTGTAGGTCTGCGTATAGGCTCCCGTCGTGAAGAGATAGAGCCTGTCGCCCTCGCGCACGTCGGCGGGAAGCCGAACGAGGTTTTTCTCGTAGAGCACGTCCATGCTGTCGCAGGTCGGCCCCGCCAGGATGTAGTCGCGGCTCTCCCCCGTGCGCTCGGAGTAGACCGGATAGCGCAGGCTCTCGTCGATCGTCTCGATAAGGCCGCCGAACTTGCCGACATCCAGGTAAAGCCAGGGGACCCCGCCCTCCCGCTCCTTGCAGGAGACCATGACGACCTCCGCCACGAGCACCCCGGCGTCGCCCGCCATATAGCGCCCCGGCTCGACGATGATCCTGGGGAAATCGTTGCCGAAGAACTCCCGAAGGTAGTCCGTGATCTCGGCCGCATAGACGTAGGTCTCCTCGATCGGATGGAAATAATGCGCCGGCAGCCCCCCGCCCATGTTGATCAGGTCCAGCTCGATCCCCCGTTGGGCCGCGGCGTCGAAGAGCGCCCGGCAGGTTTTGATCGCCACACGCCACTGGGTCACGTCCTTCTGTTGGGACCCCACGTGGAAGGAGACGCCCCTCGGCCTCAGCCCGAGTTTCCTCGCCAGCAGGACCGCGTCGAAGACCACCTCGGGCTGGGCCCCGAACTTACGGGACAGGGGCCAGTCCGCCCCGCTGCCGTCCGCAAGGATGCGGAAAAAGACGCTGCTTCCGGGCGCGTTTTCGGCCAGCTTGCGGACATCCCCCTCGGAGTCGGAGGCGAAGAGGCGAACGCCCCTGTCGTAGGCGTAGCGGATATCCCGGGCTTTTTTGATGGTGTTGCCGTAGCTCAGGCGCTCCGGAGAGGCCCCCAGTTTCAGCATCCAATCCAGTTCGTAGACGGATGCGATGTCGAAGCAGCTCCCCTTTTCGATCAGCAGTTCGAGGATCGCCGCGTCGGGGTTGGCCTTGATCGCATAGTAGATGTCCGCGTAGGGCATGGACCTTCGAAGCCCGTCATATTTTCTGCCCACGACGTCCCGCGAGAGCACCACGAAAGGGGTCTCCTTGTCCGAGGCAAACTCCTTCAGCCGTGCAAAACGTTCTTTCGTGATGTACCCCTCGAGGTCAAAAGAATAATCGAATGCGTGCACGAAAGGGCCTCCGCTTTCACAGTTGGGATTACGCCGGAACGTATCCGCCGTCCTTCACAGTTTAACGCAGAAACCCCGAATATCGACAAAAAACATATCAGTTCCCCCGTTTTCGCGCGGGGGCGATGTGCTATGATGAAAAACGCGTGAAGAACCCCCGTATCCATTCCTTATCTTTCTGCGAAAGGGGCATGTCCGTCTTGAACTGGGTTCATCTGCTGGAGACGCTGATGCTGATCTGCTTTGGAGCCGCCTGGCCTCTGTCGATCCTCAAGTCCTGGAGGGCGCGCACGGCCAGGGGCAAGAGCCTTGGGTTCCTCACGGTGATCCTGCTGGGATACACGGCCGGAATCGCGAAGGTGTACCTGGTGGACGGCTTTCAGGGTTTCCTGCTCATCCCCTACGCCATCAATTTCATCCTCGTGGGGACCGAGACGGCCCTCTACTTCCGGAACACCCGGCTCGATCGGCAATCCGAACGGGAGTCGGGCACCCGGGATCGAGACGGGGCCTGAGAAGCGGCCCGGCAGTGATGCCCCGTTCGGGCGACTTGCTGCTTCTCAGCCGCAGCGGCTACGACGCGGCCGGGGTCGACTCGGCCATCCGGGCCGTCTTCGGGCACTTCGGGGGCATCGGCCGGTTTGTCCGGCCCGGAAGCCGCATCCTGCTCAAGGTCAACCTGGTGGCGGGACACCCGCCCGAGCGGCGCGTCACAACGGACCCCGAGATCGTGCGGGCCGTGGCCCGGCAGGTTCTCTCAGCCGGGGGCCGGCCTTTCATCGCGGACAGCCCGGGGATCGACGCCTTCGTCCCCGCGGCCGAGAGGGCGGGATTCATGGATGTGGCCCGGGAGCTGGGGATCCCCTGCGTCGAGCTCACGGACCCCGTCCCCCTTCCGCCCGCGCCGGACGCCCTCTTCCGCAGAATCGAGGTCTCCCGCCTGGTCCTCGAGGCCGACACCGTCATCAACCTTCCAAAGATGAAGACGCACGGGCAGATGCTCCTGACCCTGGGCGTCAAAAACCTTTTCGGCTGCATCGTCGGCCGGCGCAAGGCCTCCTGGCACTACGACGTGGGGCTGAGCCGCGAGCGATTCGCCGGACTCCTTCTGGACCTCTGGGCCGGGATCGCACCGGCCCTGACGATTCTGGACGGGATCGTCGGCATGGACGGCGCGGGACCGACAAGCGGCCGGCCCTTCCCTTACGGTATCGTCGCCGCGGCCGAGGACGCTTTGGCCCTGGATTTTCAGCTGTGCAGAATGATGGGAGCCAGCCTGGAGGACTTTCCCCTGTGGCTGGCCGCTAAAAAAAGGGGGCTCCCGCAGTGCGGCCCGAACGGGAGCACGCTCGCCGGGGATTTCCCCTCGTCCCACACCTTCCCGGGAACCGACATCCCCGCCCCGCGCAGCCTGAGGCTCCTGCCCCGGCTCCCCTTCGCCCGCCTCTGGGAACGGGCCCTGACCTCCCGACCGGTCCACGTCCCCTCGCTCTGCATCGGCTGCGGGCGATGCGAGGCCGTTTGCGCCGCGGGGGCCCTGAAACATGCCGACCGGACCCTGCGCTTCAACTATCGGAGATGCATCCGCTGCTACTGCTGCCACGAGATGTGTCCCGTCCGGGCCATCGCCTTCCGGGAGAGCCCTCTCGTCCGCCTCCTTCGAGGGGCGGAGAACCTGGCCTCGCGCCTGACGCGCCTGAGAGGGAGATAAACGCCCAATGACGGGAATCGGAACCGCCGGCCGGGAGGTTCGCACAGGCCCCGTAAGGGCCTATACCGACGCCCCTGACGGGCTGATGGGAGGGCGGCATTCCCCGCAGTCCGCCCGTGGAGGAAACTTCAAAGGGCCGGAGCTCCTCCGGCTCCGGCCCTTTCTTCACTCGGTCCCTCAACTCGGTTCCTCAAGCGTCAGCGGCTGGTCTCGATCTCGCCGATCTTTTCCTCGAACCCGTAGATCGTGGGGTCGATCTCGTCCACCGTCCGGTTCAGGTCGTCGAGCCCGCGGAAGCGGCGCCCCTTGGGCAGGCGGTTGGCGAAGCGCTTGACCTTCAGCAGGGCCTGGAGATAGTTGCGCTCGAAGGGCAGGACCATCTGCGCGGCCATCAGCGCGCTTGGCGTCGCCTCCTCGAAGAACAGCAGGGCCATCTCCAGGTTCTCGTCGATGTCCATCTCGTCGTACCATATCTCCGCGAGGATCGTGCGGAAACGCGCGCGGTCCGTCCCGTGCACCATTTTGCGCACCACCCGGTCGATCTTGCGCATCCCCGCCCGGAGCATCTCCAGGACGATATGGGCGTCCGCCGTCGGCAGCGAGTACTCGGCGATGTACTCCGCCTCCACCTCCGGCAGGGCCTGACGGCGCAGCAGGCGTCCATAGGAGGGATGAAGCGTCACCACCGCCGGCTCGGAGGGGGAGTCCACCAGGTCCCGGAACACCTTCCCGGTGTCGAACCCCCTCCGCTCGAAGGGCGACGCCTTGAGCCAGGTCACGAACCCGGGGTCGAACAGCCCCTTGCGCCCCGCGCGGCCCGCCATCTGGAGAAATTCGTTCTTCGATATGGGCTCGTCGTGATGGTACTGCACCAGCTGGGCGAAGACGACGTACTGAGCGGGCAGGTTGACCCCCAGGGCCAGGGCGTTCGTCCCGCAGACGACATCCAGGATGCGCTCGCGGAACGCCGACTCCACCAGGAGCTTCTCCTTGGGGAACATGCCCCCATGATAGATCCCCACCCCGCTCAGCAGAGGGGGAGCGATCTTCGGGACCTCCAGGATCCCGGCCAGCTCGTTCAGCCTCTCCCGCGCCTCCCGGGGAAGGTGCGGGCGCGTCCGCGCAACCGCGAAGGCCAGGTCGGACGCCCCCTTCTGGGAGAACAGAAAGATTAGGGCATCGTGGACGCCGCCCACCGTCATGGGGTTTTCGGGGGTGAAGATGAGGCGGGTCGTCCTCTTTTTGCTCTCGTGGATGACGAAGTCGCGGGAGCAGATCTCCGAGAGGTAGCGCCCCACGGACCGGACTCCGCCGAGCGTGGCGGACATCACCAAGATGGGCGTCTCGGGGTGCGTGGCGCGTATTCCATCGATGTAGGTCCGCGCGCGGTCGGGGTCGCTGAAGATGTAATGGAACTCGTCCACGATGAGCTTCTGGCCGGGCTGGTCCGCATACTTCATGGTGTAGATCTCCTGCGTGCAGCAGATGATGCGGGCCCCCTCGTTCCGTTTGAAGTCGCCCGTCTCGATCCCCACGTCCAGCCCCATCCGCCGCAGGTCCATATAGCGCTCGTTGCTCAGGGCCTTGATGGGGGCGGTGAAGACGACCCGTCGTGCGTCCGGCCAGCACACTTGCCCCTCCCGGTCCAGAAGCCCCGCCCAAAGGTAGGCCACCAAGGTCTTTCCCGACCCCGTCGGGGCCGAGAGCACGGCGCTGCGCCCCTCGATCCGGTCGAA
>NZ_CALIAA010000115.1 GCF_938040765.1 uncultured Fretibacterium sp. | reverse complement strand
GGGCGCGGATACCCTGCCCCGTCCGGCGGTGTTTGGTCCCTTTGACATGAAAACGTTTCCTTTCCTGTTGCTGTTTGGAGGTTCTTGACTTAAGGTAGGGGTTGTTTTGAAGTTATTACAGGTGTAAAATTACTAACAGGTGTAAAAACAATCAAGTCCTTATTGACGCAGTATCTGTCGTGGACATATTGGTGCGTATTCTTTCAGGGCAAGCATTTAAGACGTGCATGCAAATCAGGGGAAATCTCAACTTTCGTTGAAGAAAGTAAAACCTTTTCGGTACATCATTTCCGAAGTCTAAGGAGCGGTGCAAGATGTCTTCGTGGTTTGATGAGCTGGTCAAAGGGAATCTCCCGACATTTGTGTTCAAGCTGGGGAAGCGGCTTTTGTTCGGGCCGTCTCCTGACTCTGGAGAGTGTCGAAGATGCAATGCTCTGCTCTGGCAGTGCCCCTACTGCCACATGGTGGGATGTCTGGAGAAGGGATGTACGAGAAGCTTGACGGCCGGCACCGGGTTTTGTGCCTGCGGCAAAACGACCCACCACGATTTCAAGGCGTTGCCCGGCGGCAGATGCACCGGTATCCGCATGTAGTGTACGGTGCAGCCCAGGACGCTGCCGATGCACCCAAAATAAAAGCATTCAAGAAAGGAGGTGAACCAGATGAGCTATAAGAAGCCGGAAGTGGTCGCCGAGAGCGAGAGGAAGAGTTCCTACGTCGCAGGCTGCCCGGAAAAGAACGTGGGTAATTGTAGGGATTGTGAGAGGACTCGGTAGTTTTGGGAGACCGGCCGGAGGCGCAGAAACCCGCCTCCGGTCTTCTTGGATGCGGCGGAGAGAAATCGAAGTTCAGGATGGAGGTTTTTGGGAATGCTCGTTTGTCTGGCCCGGGATTCCTTTGTACGGTCGTTCGGCGACGTGGGGTACATCACCAACCAGTTGACGCGTCAGGATCGCGTGTACGACGTGAACGGCAGGGTGTTTCTGGAGCGCCTAGGCCGCCGCCCCAAGACCGTGGAGGCGGTCGTGGGGGAGCTGGCCGGGGTGTATCCCTTCGCCGGTCCGGAGGAGCTCGAAAGAGACTTTGTGGAGTTCGCCGGCGGGCTCGAACGGGAGGGCTACGTGGTGTCGGGCCGGACGGAACGGGAGGTCGCCGCAAAAATGCCGGCCTTCAGCTATACCATAGCCGACGGAAAGACCCGGCCCAGGACGGAGTACGACCTCCAGCATCCGGCAAGGAGCACGGCCGATTTTTTCCAGTCCCTCTTCCGGAAGCGTCCCCAGATATTCTCCTTTCAGATAGAACTGACGAGCCGCTGCAACGAGAGGTGTCGGCACTGCTACCTGCCGGGGCCGAGGCCCCTTCACGACTTGGAGACGCCGCTCGTCATGGACGTGCTTGATCAGCTGGCGGAGATGGGAACCCTGGGGTTGACCCTCTCGGGCGGAGAGTGCCTTCTTCACAGGGATTTCATTCCGATCCTGCGGCATGCCAGGGAGCGGGACTTTTCCATATCCGTCCTGAGCAATGTCACCCTGTTGACCGACGAGCTTCTGGAAGCTCTCAGGGACGCAAACCTCAACCTTCTGCAGGTTTCGGTGTACAGCATGGACCCGTCGGAGCACGACTGGGTGACACAACTGCCCGGTTCTCACGCCAGGACGATTCAGGCTATCGAGCGCCTCATCGCGGCGGACGTCCCCGTCCAGATCAGCTGTCCCACGATGAAGAAGACCTATAAATCCTACCCTCGGGTCCTGGAGTGGGCCTACGAACACCGGATCAAGGGGTATACGGACTTCATCATGATGGCAAGGACGGACCATTCCACGGACAACCTGGACAACCGGCTCTCCTTTGAGGAGACGGAGGCCCTCCTGAAGGGGATCCTGGATGTGGACGTGGAGTACAAGGCCCTGCTGGAGTCCGCCGAGGACTTCACCGTGGACGAGGACTTGGCGTCTCAGCCGGTATGCGGCGCAGGGACGGATTCCATGTGTATGGCCGCCAACGGGGATTTTTATCCCTGCTCCGGCTTCCAGGGGTACCCTCTCGGGAATGCCTATCACCAGACCGTGCGCGATGTCTGGGAAAACTCCGAGGCGATTCAACGCCTGCGCGCCATTCGGTGGAGCGAATTTCAACAGTGCCTGACCTGCGAGGCCAAGCCCTTTTGCGCCATGTGCATGGTACGGAACTTCAACGAGACCGGCGACATTTTCTCCGTGAGCCGTCATTTCTGCGACGTCGCATTTCTGAACAAGCGCCTTGCGGAGGAATATCGTCTGAGGCACAGATCCCAGTGTCCGGTATAACACCTCTTTTGGGGGACGTTCATGTTCATGTCGGTCATTTTAATGACGGGCTTTATTTTTCCCCCAGCCAAGTTGTGGGTGACATGAGGGCTTTGGGAGTAAAGCGGTGGGTTGTCTCCTCAACTTCGACCGGCAACATCCCCTTCCCGCTTGTCCGTAAAGAAATAGAGGATACCCTTGAACTGAGCGAGGGTGAGGCCCTGCCTTTTCTATGGGTACGGCCTGAAATGCTGATGCGGTCCCGAGATCTGGGGCGCTATTTTTTCTGCGGATTCTGGGGATTTAAGGTTCACGGTTACCAGGGGTGGAATCCTGACGGCAGGGCTCTGCGGCGTGTTTTTGCAATCGCTGCGGAGAGGGGACTTCCCGTTATGTTGCACACTGGAGGTCGCCCCTGGTGCGAGGCAGGCGTTTACCGAAAAATCTGTCTGGAGTTTGGAACGGTGCCGACGATTTTGGCGCACGGGCGCCCAGTGGAGCAGACGATTGAAGTCATGCGGGACTGCCCCAACGTCTACACCGACACAGCGTTCATGCCGGTCAAGGACATCGTTTGTCTGCAAAAAAACGGTCTGCTCTCTCGGACTCTTTTCGGATCGGATTTCCCGGTCATGAAGCTTTTCTTCAAGACTCCTGTGCGACTCTATTACAGACGGCGTGTTCAGGCAGTTTCAAAAGCGATTGGGCAGGATGCCTTTCATGAAATAGCCTGGGAAAATATTAATTTTTTCTGTAAATAATGATGTTAGGCGAAAAGGAGGAAACGTTATGAAG